>CAMCWS010000001.1 GCA_945882755.1 Bordetella parapertussis
TGCCAACGAGGTATTCAAACGTGTACAGCAAGGCCAAGAAGAGGTGCTTTCAAGTGAACAGGTGAAAAAAGAGCTTGGTTTGGAGCATTGAATATTCGCGTACGGCGCTCAAGCAATTGAGCAAACTGGACCGCCAAGTTGCCAGTAAGTTAATTCATGCCTTGGAAAGTAAAATTGCGGTCTTGGAATTACCCCGTTCTACGGGTAAGGCTTTGACAGGTCCTGACCTGAATAGCTATTGGTGCTACCGAGTGGATGACTACCGCATCATTTGCGATATTCAGGATCAAAGGGTTTGTATTTTGGTCATCACAATCGGTCACAGAAAAGACGTTTACAGATGAAAAAAATGCACAACCCGCCACACCCCTGTGAAGCTGAACCCGTCATTGCGAGGCCGTAAGGCCGAAGCAACCTCCCGTCATCGCGAGCCTAGCGTGGGGTCATCGCGAGCGAAGCGTGGCGATCTAGATTGCTTCAGCCCTTGGGGCTTCGCAATGACGCAGATTGCTTCGGCCCTTCGGGCTTCGCAATGACTGAGATTGCTTCGCTGCGCTCGCAATGACGTTTAGCTCGCAATGACGAAACTTTAGTATCGACCAGCGAATGCTCATCTTGTAAGATGAATACCTAGCTAGGAGACCTTATGTCAACCACAGCTGTAAAACTTTTAGAAGCGATACGCACTTTGCCCGAACCTTTATTGGCTGATATTTTGGAATTCGTTGAGTCTTTAAGTTATCGGCGTGATGTCCTTGAATTTGTCGATCCAACTCAGCCTCTCTCTTCACTCTCTGGCGGGCTAGAGCTTTCCAAGACTTTTCATTTTGATCCGCTGACCATTCAGCAGCAATTGCGAAATGAGTGGCAGTGCGTTGATAACTAAGTATTGAACCTGTCGCTAAAAAAGCTCAAAACATGAAGCCCTCAGATACCACCAAATTGCCAAAGAAAACCTCGGCTAAGGTGAATGACCCAGATAACCCCGCATGGACTGAAGACATGTTGGGAGAGCCTGTCCTAAAACGTGTAAAGCAAGTCCAAGAAGAAGTGCTTTCCAGTACTGAAAAGGAAAACGGTCAACCTTTGCAATTTCCCATTGAAAACGTACCAAACGAAGCAACAGCGAAGTCATTACTGTTATCGGATGAGCAAAAAGAATACAAGCGTTTTGAAGTCACTCAAAACTCCAAATAATCTCACGCGGTCAGTTCTTCACGCAAAGAATAGGGTTTCACCAAAACGTCCGCAGGTAACTTCAGTTGGACAACCAAACGGCGGATCATCTCTAGCGTCAGAGGACGAGTTTTATTCATTATGTCAGCGACACGGCCTCGTGGGCCAATCATGGGTTCAAGGTCTTTACGGCTCAAACCTCGGCTCTCCATGACATGTTCAAGCAACTCAATAGGGTCTGGGTCGCCAATGGGGAAGTTGGTTTTTTCGTAATGCTCCACCAGCAAAGTAAGCACATCCAAGCGGTCAGCATCAGCAGATTTAGCGGGTGCTGACCAAAGCAGTTCGATCTCTTCCAAAGCTGCTTTGTATTCTTTTCTGTTGTGAATAGTTTTGATTTCCACAAGCATCTCCTTTAAACAGTGACTGCATCTATCTTGTCGTATTGCGAATGAGTACCTGCGAATTTCACAAACATCAAGCCTTTGTCGTAGCGCACCATAACGACCAATCGGTAGTCGTTACCCTTGATGTTGAACACGACGCGGTTATTTGCTGTAAAGCTCGCATTTCTGTAAGCCTCTTTGATGTCAGAGGGTGATTTCCAATGCGATCTACTGGCCAATGCATACCAAGCCTTTAAGGGCGTCTGTGCATCAGGATGCTTAATCCAAAAGGCACGAAGTGTAGACAGTGCAATGATTCGCATGTCTCATTATGCTACCAATTTGGTAGCAGGGCAAGCTCCCGTCATTGCGAGGAGCCGTCATTGCGAGGAGCCGTCATTGCGAGGAGCCGTCATTGCGAGGAGCTGTCATTGCGAAGCCCGAAGGGCTGAAGCAATCTAGATCGCAATGGTTAGAGATTGCTTCGCTGCGCTCGCAATGACGTTTCGCTCGCAATGACGCAGATTGCTTCAGCCCTTCGGGCTTCGCAATGACAGTAGTTCGCAATGACGACATCCCCCTCCACTGATTACCTGCTTCTCCCCAAGCTGAGCGACATGGGCTTGCTGGCCCACACAGACCCAGCATCTGGGTTGTTGCAGGGCATCAACCCTGCTAGCAAGCAGCCAGAGGTTTCGATTGTTTGCCGCTACGTCAACGCCAAGCAACTTCACCAGCTGCGAACACACAAGCAACAAGGCATCAAAACCATTTACTTTATGGATGACGACTTGCTAGACCCCTTGGCGTGGGGTGGTTTGCCTTGGCGTTACCGCTTCAAACTCTTCACCCAAGCGTTCATTCACAAGCGACAACTGCTGGCCTTCGCCGATGAGGTTTGGGTGTCCACGCCCCACCTGCAAAACAAATACGCTCACCTCAAGCCCATGCTGGTCACAGCCAAGCTTACACCCGCCACCACGCATTCCCAGCACGACAGTGCGGTGCTGGTTTGCTACCACGGTACGGCTTCGCACACTGCCGAGTTCAAGTGGTTGCTGCCCATCATGCAAGAGGTGTTGCAGCGCAACCCGCTGATTCATTTCGAAGTATTCGCAAATGCGCAAACGGCCAAGCTGTTTCGCCAACTGCCTCGCACCGCAGTGCTGCACCCCATGACATGGCCGCAATACCTGGCCTACACCCAAAGCAGAAAAGCCGACATCGGCTTGGCGCCGCTTTTGCCTTCACGCTTTAACGCTGCCCGTGGGGCTACCAAGTGGATGGATTACGCCCGAATGGGGGCGGTGGGCATCTACACCGATGTTGCGCCATACAGCGACCACGTGCATCACGCAAACGATGGTTTGCTGCTGCCCAACTCGCCCGAGCTGTGGGTGAAAACCATTCTTGAACTGGCTGATAACCCAGCGCAGAGAGTTGAAATGCGGTTGGCAGTTCAAGACAAAAGCCAAGCACTTTAATTTTTTAACAACCATCAAAACCATACTTGTCACTGGAGGGGCTGGCTACATAGGCTCGCATACCTGCGTCGAATTGATGGCGGCGGGTTACGACGTCGTGGTGTTCGATAACTTTTCCAACAGCCAAAGGGGCGTTTTGGACCGCATTGAACACATTGCTGGCAAAAAATTTGTAACGGTTCAAGGCGATATCCGTGATCAAGCGGCGATGGAAGAGGTCCTGAAGGCACACCAGTGCAGCGCGGTTATTCACTTTGCAGGACTCAAAGCGGTGGGCGAGTCGGTTCAACTGCCGCTGAGCTATTACGACAACAATTTTTTGGGCACCCTCAGACTGCTGTCAGCCATGCAAAACTGCGGCGTCCAAACCTTGGTATTCAGCTCATCTGCAACGGTGTACGGGGATCCGCAGCATTTGCCACTTTCCGAAGACCACCCGCTTTCAGCCACCAACCCCTATGGCCGCAGCAAGCTGTTCATCGAGGAAATGCTCAGGGATACATTCCGCGCCAATCCCAGTTGGCAGATCGCCATCTTGCGCTATTTCAATCCTGTGGGCGCACACGAAAGCGGTTTGATTGGCGAAAACCCATTGGGTGTCCCCAACAACCTCATGCCCTTTGTGGCGCAAGTTGCCGTGGGGCTACGCGAGAAGTTGAATATTTGGGGAAGCGATTACGAAACACCCGATGGCACAGGCGTACGTGACTACATCCATGTGGTGGACTTGGCAAAAGGCCATGTCAACGCCTTAGCAAGGTTGACCACACCGCAGTGTTTGGAAGTCAATTTGGGTACTGGCATTGGCTACAGCGTGTTGGACGTGGTTCGCGCCTTTGAAGCGGCCAGTGGTCAGGCCATTCCCTACCAGTTATCCCCTAGACGCCCAGGTGACGTGGCCTCTTGCTATGCCGACCCACGTTTGGCCAAGCAATTGCTGGGCTGGAAAGCGCAGCGTGATTTACCCACCATGTGCCACGACCATTGGCGCTGGCAAAAACACAATCCTCGGGGCTATGTATAAATCCCATTGCTTGTGTGTATGCGCCGTGATGTGAAAGGTCTGTACGCCAAAGCGCAGCAGGGTGGGGTGCCAGCCATGACGGGTATGGGCAGCCCTTATGAGCCTCCTACTCAGCCCGACTTACGGCTGGAAACTGGCTTGGACAGTTTGGAGAATTGTGTTGGGAAAGTGATGGCGTTGGTGTTGTAGCGTCTATAACTACACATTAAAATACAATGAAGTGATCAAAAGCTTTCGACACAAAGGCTTGCAGCGTTTTTTTGAAACGGGCAGCAAGGCTGGAATTCAAGCTTCCCATGCTGAGAAACTGCGCCTTCAATTAGCCGCTCTAGATCAGGCTCAAAAACCTGAAGATATGTCCGCCCCGTCTTGGGGCTTGCACCCCTTAAGGGGTGATCTGAAAGGCTATTGGGCGATCACCGTCAACGGCAATTGGCGATTGATTTTCTTTTTTGAAGGCGTGAATGTTATTTTGTTAGATTATTTGGACTAGCACTGAAATTCAAATGAAAAAAATGCACAACCCGCCTCACCCTGGTGAGGTTTTGAAAGAATATTTGGGTGACATCACAGTCACGCAAGCTGCTTTGAAGATGGGCGTTAACCGTGTCACGCTATCTCGCATCATTTCAGGAAGCGCTGGTATTTCCGCCGATATGGCCTACCGGCTCGCCAGCGCCTTTGGCACCTCTCCCGAGCTGTGGGCGGGTATGCAGCTGCAGTACGACTTGTTTGTGGCCAGCAAGCTAAAGCGTCCAAAGATTCAACGACTGGCGTTTGCCTGATGCTATCCAAGCAGTGCCTCTTTACCTGCGTGTTGATGTGCAAGCATCTCGCCCAAAACCATGGGCTTGGTCTTAGCCACACTGCAAGAAGTATTTGCGCAATAAATTTCTAAACCCCGCCCCTCAAACCGTTTTTGCATGGGGCCGTAAACCCAGTGCCACCTTGGCTCATATGCGAGCGAGGCTGCTGGGCAAAACGCTGGTCCACGCAGAGGACGGCTTTTTACGCTCCTACCGCCCCGGCGCGGCTTACCCCGCCTTGTCTTTGGTGATGGACGAAGAGGGTGTGCATTACGACTGCACCCGTCCCAGCGAGCTCGAAACCCTGCTCAACAGTTCGCAAGATGTGTCTGTGCCTAAGCAAGCGGAGGCTTTGCAATTTCTATTGCAGCATCGCTTGAGCAAGTACAACCATGCGCCCCCTTTGGATGCGGGATTGCTTCGTGGCTGCGCCCCTCGCAATGACGGTGGAGGATTGCTTCAGGGCTACGCCCCTCGCAATGACGGTGGAGGATTGCTTCAGGGCTATGCCCCTCGCAATGACGGTGGAGGATTGCTTCGTGGCTGCGCCCCTCGCAATGACGGTGGAGGATTGCTTCGGGGCTGCGCCCCTCGCAATGACGGTGGAGGATTGCTTCGGGGCTACGCCCCTCGCAATGACCGTCATGGCGAGCGAAGCGAAGCCATCTTGGTCATCGACCAAACCTTTGGCGACTTAAGCGTCACCTACGGCGCTGCCACCCCCCACACCTTCCAAGCCATGTTGCAAGCGGCCTTGGACGACAACCCCGACACCACCATTTACGTCAAAACCCACCCCGAAACAACTGCAGGCACCAAGCGCGGTTACCTCACACACACACCCTCGCACCCCCGCGTGGTGCTGCTGACCCAAGCCACCAACCCCATGCACTTGCTCAGCCACATGGACAAGGTGTACGTGGTGACCTCCACCATGGGTTTTGAAGCTTTGTTAATGGGCAAGCCGGTGGTCTGCTTTGGTGTGCCTTGGTACGCCGGTTGGGGTGTCACCGATGACCGTTGCGTGCATTCACCTGCGGCAGCACGCCGCACCCGCCAACGCAGCGTCAGAGAATTGTTCGACGCAGCCTACATTCATTACACCCATTACATCAACCCCATCACGCACGAGCGTGGCACAGCCATGGACGTCATGACTTGGTTGGTGTTGCAGCAACATACCGCCACACAACTGCATGGCCAGCCATTGAACCAACGCTTGGTGTTCATGGGGATGCGTCGTTGGAAGCGGCTGCACATGCAGCGTTTTTTTGGTTTGCATCCTGAGCTGCTGGCGTTTGATGTGCCGCTACAAGCGGGTGACCAAGCAGTACATTGGGGCGTTGATGCCCCCAATAGCGCATGGCGTGTGGAAGATGGGTTTGTGCGCTCGGTTGGCTTGGGCTCGGACCTGATTGCGCCCATGTCCTTGGTGTTGGACAAGCGTGGCATGTACTTCGACCCGACCCGCCCCAGCGACTTAGAGCATCTGCTGCAACACCATGTCTTCAGCGATGAAGAGCTGCAAGAGGCACAGAAGGTGCGTCAGTTCATCGTGGCGCACGGCATCACCAAATACAACCTTGAACCGCTGATACCCGTGGTTTGGCAAAGCGGCGGACGACAGGTGTTGGTGGTGGTGGGTCAAGTCGAGGACGATGCCTCGATTCGCTTGGGTTGCACTTTTGTCAAAACCAACCTAGGGCTGCTGCAAGCTGTGCGTCATGCCAACCCCAAGGCTTTCATCGTCTACAAACCCCACCCCGATGTGGCCACTGGCAACCGCGCAGGGCATTTGAACTTGCAGCAGGCTTTGCAATGGGCCGACCATGTGGAAACCCATGCCTCGGTGGTGAGTTGCATCCACGCTTGCAACGAGCTGCACACCATGACCTCTCTGAGCGGCTTTGACGCTTTGTTGCGCGGCAAGCCCGTCACCACCTATGGCTTGCCGTTTTATGCAGGCTGGGGTTTGACCACCGACTTGGCGGGACAGGGGGGAGATGAACCCACTTGTTTTGCTCGCAGAACCCGTCGCCTGAGCTTGGATGAATTGGTCGCTGGTACTTTGCTGCGCTATCCCTTGTATTGGGACCATCAACTCAAAGGCGTCACCACCTGCATGGCGGTGTTGCGGCGCATCCAAACGCAACGCGATACTTTGCTCGCCGAGGGGGTTTTGCAGCATTTGAAAGATGGCTATGTGCGGCGGCTTTTTCGCAAGTTGAAGCATTTGTTGAGATGAGCCGAGCAGCTCAATGCGATAGCCTTCTAACCGCTCATCAGGGGCTTTGTCAAAACAAATCTTTAAATACTCAAATTTCAATAATTTACATAACAAATAACTACATATTATGTTATCGTGTAGTCCTAGAAGTTGACATCAAGGTTAAGGGCTATGGCCTACAAAACAAAGCGTTTTCACACATCCATGTTTGAGCAAATGCTGTTTCCCAACGACATTGAAGGTGTCTTGATGGAGATGGAGTTCACCTCTGACATGTTGAATCAAGCTGCCGAATTTCGGCAAAACGTGCTCATGAACGGACTAACCCGCTTCAATTCGCACTGTCCACAATGGCGTCGCCCGGTCAATGTCGAGCGGGTCATTTTGGTGGTGGGTCAGGTGGAGTCCGACCCCTCCCTGAAGCACGGCATCCAAAGCCTTAGAACCAACCATGCTTTGCTCAAAGCGGTTTGTCAGGCCAATGCCGATGCCTACATCGTCTACAAGCCCCATCCCTTGGTCTGGTCCGACCTTCAGGCCAAGCAAAGCAAGCAGCAAGACCCGCTTTTGTGGTGCGACGAGTGTGTGGGCGATGTGTCGCTGAGTCATTTGTTACCCAAAGTCAACGAGGTTCATGTCATGACTTCGTTGGCGGGTTTTGAGGGATTGCTTCGCGGTAAAAAAGTCAGCTGCTATGGCCGCTCTTTCTATGCTGGCTGGGGCCTGACCACCGACATGGTGCCCATGCCCAGCCGTCCACGCCAACTCAATGTCGATGAACTGGTGGCAGGTGCAATGTTCAGCTATCCCCGCTATATGAACCGGCTTGAGGGCAGGGTACGCAGTACCCCAGATATGCCACTCAGTGGAGAGCTGGGCTCTTGGCGTACAAAGCCCCTAATGCTCTCAGCAAGGGCTTAAACGCGCTTGCGGTATTCGGCGGTACGGGTGTCGATTTCCACCTTGTCACCTTGTGCCACAAAAATAGGCACATTGATATCAAATCCAGTGGCAATTTTGGCGGGCTTGAGCACCTTGCCTGAGGTATCGCCTTTGACCGCGGGTTCTGTCCAAGTAATTTCACGCACCACGCTGGTGGGCAATTCCACGGAAATCGCCTTGCCGTCATAAAACACCACCTCAGCGGTCATACCGTCTTCAAGGTAGTTAAGCGAATCGCCCATGTTTTCGTTTTCCACTTCGTATTGGTTGAACTCGGTGTCCATCCACACATACATGGGGTCGGCAAAGTAAGAATAGGTGCATTCTTTCTTGTCCAAAATGATTTGGTCCATCTTGTCGTCAGCCTTGAACACCACCTCGGTGTTGAAGTTGGCAATCAAGCTTTTGAGCTTCATGCGCACGGTAGCGGAGTTACGTCCACCACGGCTGTATTCGGTTTTGAGAACGACCATGGGGTCTTTGCCGTGCATGATGACGTTGCCGGCGCGAATTTCTTGAGCGATTTTCATAAGGGTAGGTAGCTTGGAAAAGCGGCTATTTTAGCCGTGCGTCGCCACCAAGCTTTCCAAGCGGGTGAGCAAGTCGGTTTGGGCTTGCAAAGATTGCTTTAAAGCCTGAGCCCAAGCGGTCCATTCGGCCATGTTAGATGGGTTGAGCAAAGGCAGTGGTGTGGGCTGATCGGCATTCCACGCTAGGTGCGCTTGCACCACCACGTCGGGGGCATGGGTGGCTTTTAAAAATGCCTCCAGTTTGGCGTGGTGAACCCCATCGTCTTGGCGGTAGATCTGCCATAAAAGGGCCTTGCCTGCCCAGATGGCGCGTATCAGAGAGTCTTCTCCACGCACCAAGTTCAGGTCTTGTGCTGCCAGCATCGCATCAAAACCAGGGTGGCTGAGGTAGGGCAGTTCTTCTAGGACGAACTTTGTGGGTACTGACCACCCCTGTAGCGCCTGTCGCACCGCTTGCGTGGCGCGGCCTGCGGTGACACTCAGCACCACGCCTTGGGGCAAGTCATTTAACTGCTGTAGCCATAACCCCAAGCTGGCTGGTTCGTAGCAAAACAGGCTGATCTTTAGCGCCGATGGATGGTGTGGGGCGTGTTTCCCGACTGAACCCGTCATGCCTGAATTCGTCATGGCCGACAGGCCACCCATCACCCCGCCACTGTCCTCGGTCAAGCCAGGGTAGTAAAACCACTTTGTCATGCCTTTGGCCGGGCCGCTCATCACAGGCGAGGGCAGACCATGGTTACGCACCGCCGCAGCTTCCGCGCTGAAATACTCGAGGTTGATCCAGACCGGTGCTTTAGGCCAAGCAGCCATGGCGGCTTGAAATGTTTGCGGTAGGTCACAGCCAAAGGCCTCGATCACCACATCGGCTTTCGCATACGGTGCGAGAGCCGCGTTGTCATCAGGCCAAGCCAGCACCTTCACCCCTTCACAACCTTCGGGGGCCATCCATTGCAGGGCGCTTGCATCATCAACGTACAGCGTGACTTGCTTTTGCCGCTGGGCCAACTGCGCAGCCAGTCGCCAACAAACACCTAGGTCGCCGTGGTTGTCCACCACGCGGCAAAAAATCACCCAATGATGCAATGGGCTAGACCTCGTCAAGAACCAAACACCGGCAGCGCTTCAAACTTGCCATTCAACAAAGCTTGGCTGTCAGCCCCCATCCATGACGACATCAAGGTGGCGTAGACGCGGCGAAAGTCGGTGGTGTGCTGCACATTGCCGTCAGCATTCAAATCGCTCAGGCTAGGGGCTTGGCCGTAGTGACCACCTTTGAGGGCTTGGCCCACCAAATACACCTGATTGGCCGTGCCGTGGTCGGTGCCTAGGCTGGTGTTCTCCGCAGCGCGGCGGCCAAACTCGGAATACACCATCACCGTCACGTCTTTGTCGCGGCCAATGCGCTTCATGTCTTGCATGAAGCCGCTCACACCATCGGACACATAGGTGAGCAAGCGCTGGTGTTGCTCAGCTTGATGCACATGGGTGTCAAAAGCATTGTGGCGGTAGGCCGTTTGGTAGATGCGTGTGGGCAATTGGGCGTTGATCATGGCCGCCACTTTGGGCAAGTCCATGGGCAAGATGCCGTAGTCCACCGGTGTCTTGTAGTTGCGCCACGCGGTTCGCACTTGCGCCGAGGCTTGCCTGGCGCTTTGCGCCACCTCTTCCAAAAACTGCTGTGACGCATTGCCACTGGCCACCCCGCTGCCCATGTCGGTATCAATCAGTGGACGGCTTTGGTACAGCCCTTTGCGACCAAAGCGCTCGGGGTCGTCAAACACCACCGGCACATGCTTAGCGGCACGCACAGCCAGCGACTGTCGCTCATCAATATTCACCAAAAAATTGGGCGTGAGTTGCGGGTCGATGGCGTCAGCCAAGCGACCCAGCCAGCCGTAAGGCTCGCCGCCATTGGGCACACCGGTATGCCAGTAGGCGGCCGAGGTGAAGTGCGAATAAGACGGGTTGTCATAGCCGCAGCCATGCACCACCGCCATCTGCCCCTCTTTGAACAAGCGCTCAAAACCCGCCATGCCAGGGTTGAAGCCGTAGTGGTCATCGATCTTGCGAAGTTTGTTGGGGCGCATACCTATCTTGGGGCGTAAGCGGTAATAGGTGTCATCCGCATAGGGCACCAAAGTGTTGAAACCGTCGTTGGCGCCGGTGAGTTCCACCACCACCAAGATGCGCTTGTTGTCTGCTGCGAAAGAGGGGTTGCCAAAGGGCAGGGCGGTGCCCAAGCCAAGACCTGCCAAACCATGTAAGAACTGTCTTCTAGGGTTGTTCATGGCTTATCCCAATTGGTAGGCTGGCAGCGACAAGATCACATGCAAGGCATTGCGTAAAGCGTCTTCCATGTAGCTGTCGGCCTCTAGGAGCTTGGTGGTGCCCAAATCTTGGCTGAGCATGGCGGCGATCTTGGCTTGCACCTCTGGTGACACCTTCACTGACACAAACCGCTTGACCAAATACGCCACCGCGTCATCGGTGGTTGTGCATTTGGCTTGGCGCAACATGGCCGACACATTCAGCTGAGCAGTACGGCGTTCTATGGGCTTGACGTTTTCAATGGCTTTGCGCCAAGCGTGGTAGCTGGCCAAGCGGGTGTTGAAGTCTTCGTCGCGGTCGCCTTGGTTGGACATAGACATCTCGCCCGAGCCTTTGCCATCCGGTTTGGTCGCCGTGGTGATGTCTTGGCCTTGGGCCAATTTGTCAGCCACCGGCTCAATTTGGTAAATACCATTGGCCACGCGATCGGGCGCCACGAAATTGATGGGCGGATACACCGTGTCATAAATCACATTGCCCCGCGCCAACAGCAAGCCCGGCGTGATCCAACTGCGCCCATGGGCCCAGCCCGCCACATTGGGTGGGTAAAACAACTTTTGGCCCAGCATTTCTGACTGTTCGTTGAAGTCCGGAATGCCTGGCACCGCTGTGAGCCCCATTTTTTTATAGGTGGAAATCAGCAACTCCACCGGTGGCTTGATGCGGGTGGCGACCGACGCTTGACTGTAAAAATCTTTAGACAGCAACACCGTTTCCATGAAGGCGGCGATGTCATAGTTCGAGTCACGCAGCAGCTTGCCCAGTCGTTGCTGAAAGGCGGGGGACAAATCTTCACGTACGAAGTAGCGGTAGAGCTTGCCCGACACATACTCAGCGGTGACGGGCTGAGCTAACAAAATATCAATCACCTGCTCGCCGGTAAAGCGTCCGGTGCGGCTCAAAATGGTTTTCTCGCCATCGTCGTGTTGCTGGGGGTTGATGACAAAGCGCAGGTCGTTGTAGTTCCAGCCGGTGAAAGCCCGTGCGGCTTCCTTGATGTCTTGTTCTGTGTAATTGCCCACCCCCATGGTGAACAACTCCATGATTTCACGCGCAAAGTTTTCGTTCGGTGCGCCTTTGAGGTTCACACCGGCATCCAGAAAAGCCAACATCGCAGGGTCTTTGGCCACCGCCACCATCAGGTCACGAAATTTACCCGTGGCATGTTGGCGCAGCAATTCATTTTGAATATTCAGCTTGCGGTAGTCGCGTACTGTTTCTTCGGTGGTGGCAAAGTGGCCGTGCCAAAACAGCGTCATCTTTTCTTGGAAGGGGCGCGGCGTGGTGAGCATGCGGTTGGCCCACCAATAGCCCAAACGGTGGGTTTCCAAACGCGACACCCTGAGCCAATACAAATAGCGGTCAGCCACTTGCTGCACACGGCGGTTGCCACCTGGTTTGACTTTCACACCCAGGGCTTGGCCCGTGGCCTTGGCCAAATCAGTGGCTGCTGGTCGTGAGGCGGCAAAGGGCTCTAAACCGGCGTCATGCGCCCCCGAGTCTTCAAAAGCTTGCGACTTGTCCGGTATCGCCGCGTAGCGCACCATCTGCTTGACGGCTTGCGAAGGTGTTAACCGTGCCAAGCGCTGTATCTCATTGGGTGTGGCACCAAAGCCTGCACGTTCGAGCAAGTGTTTGGCTTTCTCTTCGTTCCACTCGCTAGGGGCCAAGGCTTGCAGGTCGTTGCCCCATGGGTCTGTCGAGGGGGTGGCTTGTGCCCAGCCACTGAGTAACATCACGCTAAAGAATAGCGTTGCATGTGTTTTGCGTTGCAATGTTGTCATGCCAAAAATCATAACCCTCTGACTGTCTATCACCCTCATGAAAATCGCTAGCCGTGTTCTGTTTGTTGTCGCCTGTGTGATCAGTGCGGCAACAGTATTGTTGGCCGCTTATGTGGCGCATCAGGGTGAGGCGCTGAGTCCTGCGTCTTTGAAGTCTTTGCAGTCGGCTTTGCAATTGCAGCACATCCACGCTTTGGCATTGGCGGGTGTGTGTGCTGTGGCCATGTTGCATACCGCCAGCAAAAGCTTGCTGTTGTCTGCACTCTTGTTCACTGCGGGTTTGCTCATGTTCAGCCTCAATATTTGCCTGATCCACCTTGCCGGCATCACGGTTTTCAGAGCCTTCACGCCTTATGGCGGCATGGCGTTTGTGGCCGCTTGGTTGGCCTTGGCGGCTTGGGCTTGGCGACTTCGACTTAACTGATCAACGCTTGTCTTCTATGCTTTGATTAGGCACTTCGCGTACCTCCGCCTCGATGATGTCGTCGTCCGATCGGCGGGTGCGCATGTGTTGTGCTGCTTGTTTTTTCCATTGACGGTAACTGCTGAAAATCACGGCCATTTGCGGTTTTTTGCCAGTGATCAACCAGCGCAGCAGGCTCAGCATCAAGCCCAGCAAGGAAAACAGCAGCACCACCGACAGCAACATGATTGCTATCAATAGGAAAAAGATTTTGATCAGCCAGTTCATGGCTTCATTCTCGCTGACAACATGGGGTCAACCCTGAGTTACTTTGGCTCTAAACTGTATGACATTCTTTCAAGGACTTCACCATGCCAAAAGCCTATTTGTTAAGCGTCTACCATGAAATCAAAGACGCCGATGCTGTTGCCGCCTATGCCAAGTTGGCACTTCCAGCCATCCAAGCCGCTGGCGGCACATTTTTAGTCCGAGGCATGCCCGCCGCTGTGAAGGAACACGGCAAGATGGAACGCACTGTGTTGATTGAGTTCGCCGACCTTGCCACCGCCATGGCGGTGTACGACAGCCCTGGCTACCAAGCGGCCTTGGTCGCATTAGGGAACAACGCGGTGGTGCGGGACATGCGCATCATCGAAGGCGTCTGAGCATGGCTGATTTAAGTCAACGTGCTTTAGGTTTAGGCACTGAAAACGCCTTCGTGGTGTTGGCCGAGGTCAACAAGCTGATTCGAGAAGGCCGCAACATCATCTCGTTTTGCATTGGTCAGCCCGACTTTGCCACGCCTCAGCACATTCAAGATGCCGGCATAGCAGCCATTCAGCAAGGCAAGCATGGTTACACACCATCAGCCGGCATCCCCGAGCTGCGCCAAGCTGCTGCAGACTATTTTTCCCGCACCCGTGGCATTCAGGTGGATGCAGACGACGTGGTGGTGGGTGCGGGTGCCAAGCCCTTCATCGGCTACACGATTCAATCGGTCACCGACTACGGGGCAGGTGACGAGGTCATCTACCCCGTGCCAGGTTTCCCTATTTACGACTCGCAAATCAAAGCCAATGGCGCGGTGGGTGTCCCTATCTACCTGCGTGAGTCCCGCAACTTCGGCTTCGACCCGCAAGAACTGGCTGACAAGATCACGCCCAAAACCAAGCTGTTGATTCTGAATTCCCCGCAAAACCCCACCGGCGGCATCATCCCCAAGGCGGACTTGGAAGCGATCGCTGAGATTTTGCGCAAGCACCCGCAGGTGTGGGTGTTCGCCGATGAAATTTACGGTCAACTGGTCTATGACGGGGAGTTCAACTCCATCGCTTCTTTGCCCGGCATGCAAGAGCGCACCATCCTCTCGGATGGGTGCTCCAAAACATGGGCCATGACGGGCTGGCGTTTGGGTTTTACCGCCAACAAAAAGTTGGCTCCTTACTTCACCAACTGGATCACCAACACCGAGTCGTGTGCCTCGCACATCACCCAGTGGGCCGGTGTGGCGGCCTTGAATGGCCCGCAAGACGATGCCCATCACATGCGTGAGGTGTTTTTGAAGCGTCGAAACCTGATTGTGAGCTTGCTGAACCAACTTCCCGGCGTGAAGTGCCAAAGCCCAGGTGGTGCGTTCTACGCATGGCCCAATGTCACCGAGGCTTGTCGCCTGACACGTTGCGCTGACTCCGAGGAATTTCGCAAGCGTTTGTTGCTTGAAGCGGGTGTGGCCGTATTGGCTGATATCCATTTTGGGCCGCGTGTGCCAGGTGATGGCCAGCATATTCGCTTTAGCTATGCGGCGTCTGACGAAGCCATTCATGCCGGTTTGCAGCGCATGGGCGACTTCATCAAGAAAAACAGCGTTTAAGCCGCGTTCATGTTCTGCCCACTGGTGCCGATGTATTGAGGGTCAAGAGGTGTGTTTCGCGCCTAGACTCTTTTTGCAAGGCATCAGCATGGGCTACCTGATTTCTTTTTTACTCGGCATATTTGTTGCCACCGTGGGTGTCAGCGGTGCGGCTTCGGTGCTGGATAAAGCGGTGAAAACCACCCAGATCTATATGCAAGAGTCCGTTAAATAGGCTCTTTGTCGCTGGGTGCGACGCTGGACTTCATGTGTTCCAGCAAAAAGCGTGTGACGCTTTCCTCAGCAGTGCCTTTCCACCATGTCGATTCTCGCCAAGCGGTGAGGTCAATCATGGCCGACACCAGCAGCAACACAAACACCCCTGAGACCATGCCAAACACACCGCCTAAGGTGCGGTGCGCGGGTTGTGGCCCGCTGCGGGTGAAGAGTTTTCGGTGCAAAACCACCGCTTGGTGGCCAATGAACAAGGTAACGATCAATGCGATGAGTGCGCCCATATCGTCGCGCAGAGCTTCACCTGGGCCGCCAAGGGGCAACCAAGCGCCGATGGAGGGGCCTAGCTTGACAACAGCCACAAACGCCGCCACAAAACCCAGCATAGATAAAGCTTGCGGCAACCATCCGCGGTAAGCGCCAATACCAATGGAACACAGGATGGTTATCAAAAATAACCAATCCAATAAACTTAAGCCCGCCATTCTTATTGTTTTCGCAAAATAGATTAAAACGAGTTACATAATTACTCTCATCTTAAGCGAAAAACAATAATTGA
This sequence comes from Bordetella parapertussis, assembly GCA_945882755.1. Classification (GTDB taxonomy): domain Bacteria; phylum Pseudomonadota; class Gammaproteobacteria; order Burkholderiales; family Burkholderiaceae_C; genus Limnohabitans. The sequence continues at coordinate 15,736 of CAMCWS010000001.1, forward strand.
CTATAAATTCATCAAATTCAACGAATAATGTTCTTGAGCAGTTTGTCTGGGTCCATGTTCATAGCCCCTTCAAACGTTGTGGAAAATTGTTTGGCCGCACGCATGAGCATTCGTGTGGGAACCCCATGGGCATAAGAAATCGCGTGACGCGCAAACAGCACAGGCCCCTTAGCGCTTTGCCGTACTTGAAATTTTTGGTGGGTGAATTTTTCGTTGACTTGCTTGCAAAACGCCTCGACCGTTTCCAAAGGGGTGTCCACACTGGTGGAGAAACCTTGGCCAATGAAGATCAGTTGTTTGGTGTCGCCTGCTACCCGCGTCCAAAAGGGGTAGAAGAAACCGCGTGAGCCGTAAACGTCACCATTTTTCTCTAGACGCGCATCGGTGCGGTTAGCGTTGTAGAGGTCTGCCACCAATTGGTTGGTCACCTCAAAAGGCTTCCATACCTTGATGTTTTCGTCAGCCATTTGGGCTCGGGACTCCTCAAACAACTCAAGCAGTTTGGAGGACAGCACGGGGATTTGCGATTTGAGGTAGCCGCCAGAGCGCAAAGAGGTTTGCAAAGTGATTTGCAACTCGTCAAATTGGGGTGCCTTGATTTGAATGGCCGAGGGCGAGGTCTGAGAAAAAGGCTCTCTGTAGTAGCGATCTGGCTTGGGCATGAAAAAATCTTGGTAGAGCTCGATATCTTTGACGAGCTTTTCTATGGTCATGCCAAAGAAAAAGTGGCGCAGATCTTTTTGCTCCATGACGTTGTCATAAAACAATTTGATGGCATCGACCAATTTTTCTTTGTTATCGGGCGTGTCCATGAGTTGCATGCAGTTACTTTCCTCTTTTATGACAGTTTTCTAATCGTTATGATTCTATAAAATTTCGGGCTTAAAAGCTCTTTTCACATGTTCAGTATCGACCCCAAAAGGGGGAGTTTGAATCATTTTTTATACTTTTTTATTGAGGTTTGACGATGGTCAAGAAGTTGGTGGTTTTGTGTCTGTTTTCGTTAGGAACTTTTGGTTTTGCTTGGGCTGATTTGTCCTCGTGTGCCAAGATCAGCGACCCAGACAAAAAGAACTACTGTTTGGGTACCTATTCAGCCAGTGGCACCTATTGCGACAAGATCAAAAACGGCGAACTTAGGCGCGATTGCATGTTCAAAGCCATCCGTATGCAGCGCGACAATACGTGGAAACCGACCAAGCCTGCTCCCAAAACTGAGGAGTAACCCATTTCCAGTTCACATTTGCCCATTGTCTTGGTGCATGGTGCTTGGCATGGTGCATGGTGCTGGCGCAAGTTGATCCCTTTGCTGGTGGATCAAGGTTTCGAGGTTTACACCCCTACCCAAACTGGTGTGGGAGAAAAGGCTGATTTGCTCTCCAAAGACATCAGTCTAGAGACTTTCATCCAAGACATTACAGACTTCCTCACCGACAGCGACCTACAAAACGTGGTCTTGGTAGGACACAGCTTTGCCGGTATCAGCATCAGCGGTGTGGCAGACCGAATGCCTGAGCGCATAAGCCGTCTGTTTTACCTCGATGCCTTGTTGCTACAAAACGAACAGAGCGTGTTTGACATCATCCCCCCCGAGTTGGTTCAAGCCCGACGCGATTTGGCCCAGCAGACCTCGGGTGGCGTCTCTCTACCTGCGCCTGAGCCCTCAGTCTTTGGCGTGACTGATGCTGAGGATGTTCAATGGGTGAAAAGCCAATGTACGCCTCACCCCTTGTCTACCTATGAAAGCAAAATGAAGTTGACCCATGGCTTGGGCAATGGACTGCCTGCGACCTATATCGCTGTAACGCCGCATTACTTGGCCACCACTGCCTCGCGCAATTACGCAAAGACGCGCAGCGATTGGCAGTATGTGGAGATGCAGGCCGGCCACGATGCGATGGTGACCTCGCCACAAGCGCTGTGCGAACTGATCGTGCCTTGGGCCATTGACCCATGATCGGTGCGATGCGTGACACATGACATCATTCTCAATCCTCTAACAAATGGCCCGTCTTCACCAAGATGGTGCAACCTTCGACGCTGAATGGCTTGTGAGCGCTCATGTGAGGACTGCGCAGCCAAAATCCCTTGGGATAGCGACCATGCTCGTCTTCAAAAACGCCGTCCACAACAAATATTTCTTCACCCCCCAAATGTCTGTGTGGGTTGAAATACGTGCCTGGCGACCAACGGACCAAGGCTGTATTAGCGGTACCAAAATTTGCCAGAGGCATCACAGTCAGCCCTGGAACCAATCCTTGGTACCAGTCAGCCGATTGGGAGTTGATGACCACACGCTCATGGTCTGAGGGGTCTTGGTACCTGAGTTTGACAAACAGGGTGCAACCCGTTTCTGTGAATGGCGTATGGCGAGAGCCAGGTGGGTTCTTGACGTAGGTGCCAGCAGGGTACTGACCCAACTCATCTTGAAACACACCATCGAGGACCAGAAATTCTTCTCCCAGTTCATGCTGGTGAGGGGTGAAGCTGGAATGGGGCGCATAACGCACCAAGCTGGTAGCGCGGGCAATCTCATCGCCATCTCGTTCGAGCATTTTTCGATCAATGCCGCTCACAGGCGAGGGTACCCAAGGCATATCGTTGGTATTTGAGCTAACTCTGAGCTTGAGATCGGTGTGAAGTTTCATGATCGCATGCGCTTGGTTTGGTAAGTTCCCCAGCCATTTTTCAAAATAGAAGCCAGAAAGGCCCACAAACCACTTTCGTGCGGCTTGGGATGACCTCCGGTGGCAATACGTTTCAATTGACGGGCATACCAAAGGATTTCCATCAGTCCCATTTTGTCAATGGGTTTGATGCCCGTTGTGATCGTACGTACCTGTTGCTTGGGATCATGTCCCGCCAGCAAGAACTTAGGCGCATCGGGTTCGATGGCCAACAAGCGTGCCAAGCCAATCAAATCCACTGCGTCAGTTTGGAGGGCTTCATTCATACCAGCCAAGCTTCTGAAGCCACCCGTGAGCATCAAGGGCACCTTCACGGATGAGCGAATCTTCTCTGCAAAATCCAAGAAATAAGCTTCACGGGCCAGGGTGCTTGCGCGTTGGGGAAGCTTGACTGCACCACTCATGGCCGGCGCTTCATAAGTGCCGCCGGATATTTCGATGAAATCAATACCAGCTTGCGCCAGAGCCTGGATCGTCTCTAACGATTCCTCTTCGGACAAGCCACCTTTTTGAAAATCTGCTGAGTTGAGTTTGATGGCGATTGGAAAATCTGGGCCCACATGCTGCCGAATGGAGGCATACACGGCCAATACAAATCGTTGTCGGTTGATGGCGTTACCGCCCCATTCATCGGTTCGTTGATTAGTGTGGGGCGATAAAAATTGACTGACCAAATAGCCATGTGCCCCGTGAATTTGAACGCCACTGAACCCCGCTTTTTGGCAGATCGCCGCACTGCGTCCAAAGCGATCAATGATCTCCAGAATTTCAGCCGTTGTAGCTTCACGCGGCGTATCGAAAAATGCAGCCATGTCTTGTCGAAATGGCACAGCAGAAGGCGAAAGATTGAACAGGTTCAAGCCTTTGGGGGATTGCTTCCCCGGGTGGTTCAACTGAACCCATAGGGTTGAACCTTGTGAAGTCACAACGTCTGCCCATTGCTTCAACACCGCCATGTCTGCTTCATCCTCGACAACCACGTTGCCAGGTTCGCCCAAAGCGCGTCGATCGATCATGACATTGCCGGTGATGAGCATGCCGATGCCTGACTCAGCCCAGCGGCGATAGAGTTCAACCAGTTCTGGTGTGGGATGGTTGTCATAGGTGGCCAAGGCTTCGCTCATGGCTGATTTGGCCAAGCGGTTAGGTAACACCATGCCACTGGGCAATTGCAATGGTTGATTCAGAAGATTTGTTGGCATCGCAATGGAAGTGGTTGACTTGACTTAAGCAATGCCGGCGGCACTGATGCGCTGGTCTTTTAGCAGTTGGGCAAAAGCCTTGTAAGTGGCTTCTATGCCTTGGGTCAATGGCATTTGGCCATAGTCGCCAATAAAAGCTTTCAAAGGCTCATCGGATTTGTCCATGGGAAAGGCCAGAGGTTCGCCTTTGATGCCCACTTTGGCGTCGGGTGACATGGTTTGCAAAATATCCATGCCTTCTTCCACCGATGCATACACGCCGTTCAAGTCAAACACTGGCGCACCCACACGCTCTTTGGCCACGCTGCGAATGAAAGCGCTGGCGGCTTCAGCTGCAAACAGCCAAGACACATGGCCGCTGAAAGGAATGTCATAGGCTTGGTTGGCGGCAGCGGCCAGCAAAGCCACGGTGGTTTTGGAGGTCATGCCTTGGTCACGCCCCACGCCATACACCACGCCCGGGCGTATGCCCACGCTGTGAACGCCGTTTTCTTCCGAATACACCTTGGCGGTTTGTTCGTTGCAGTATTTATAAGCACCATAAAGCGTGGCCATGGCACCGCCGTTTTCCAAAGCGCCATAAGCCGCCACTGAGCTGGCATAGCTCAGGCGCTTGATGCCAGCCTCTTTGGCGGCTTCAAACACATTCACCGTGCCCACCACATTCACCAAGGCACCACCCACGGGGTTGGCACGGCAAAACGGCACTTGCAGGGCCGCCAAATGGATGATGGCTCGAGCCTTGCTGTGTTGCACCGCGGCTTTGACCGCAGCGGTGTCGGCGATGTCGCCCTCATACCAATGCACTTTTTTCAAATCTGCTTCGGACATCAGCAAGGCGGGTCGGCGGGTATCGGCTTTCAAGTCGAAAGCGCTCACCGGCACACCGGCATGGGTAAGCAATGCCAACACCCAACTGCCAATACAGCCGCCTGCACCTGTGACGAACACAGGGCCATCAAATTCAGACGCAGACAAGGGGAAGTGGCTCAGCATGGGTGTCTCCGGTAGGGGGGGCTTAAAGCGTTTTGGCTTTTTCGCGCAGTTGAAATTTTTGAATCTTGCCCGTGGATGTTTTGGGAATCGCTTCAAAGACAAATGTACGGGGAACTTTGTAACCCGCCAGCAGCGTCTTGCAATGCGCTTGCAGTTGCTCAGCATCGACCGTTTGACCAACATGCAGTTCTACAAAGGCCAGCGGCGTTTCGCCCCACTTCTCATCAGGTTTGGCTACCACTGCACAGGCCAGTACAGCGGGGTGGCGGTACAGCGCATCTTCCACCTCGATGCTGCTGATGTTTTCGCCACCCGAGATGATGATGTCTTTGTTGCGGTCTTTGATCTTCACATAGCCGTGGGCGTCCATCACTGCCAAGTCGCCAGAGTGAAACCAACCGCCTTCAAATGCCTGTGCGGTGGCTCGGGGGTTTTTCAAATAGCCCTTCATGACGATGTTGCCGCGAAACATGATTTCGCCCATGGTCTGGCCATCCGCTGGCGTGGGTGCCAGCGTTTGGGGGTCTTTCACTGTCAGGCCTTCTTGCAAGGGGTAGCGCACCCCTTGTCGCCCATTCAGCGCGGCTTGTTCGTCTAAATTTTTGTCATACCAGTCGTGGCGCTTGACGCACACGGAGGCAGGGCCATACACCTCGGTCAGGCCATACACATGGGTGATGTCAAAGCCCATATGCGCCATGCCCTCCAACATGGCAGCTGGAGGGCTGGCACCAGCCACCATGCCCTTGACTCGTTGTGTCACGGCAGCTTGTAGATGAAGAGGTGCTTGTATCAACAGGTTGTGAACCACAGGCGCTGCACAGTAATGGTCTACGCGGTGCTCTGCCATGGATTGCAAAATCAAGGTTGCGTCGATTTTGCGCAAACACACATGCACCCCCCCCAACATGGCGATGGTCCATGGGAAGCACCAACCATTGCAGTGGAACATGGGTAAGGTCCACAAATAACGAGCGAAGTTGGGCATGTGCCAAGTCACGGCGTTGCTGACCGCGTTCAGGTAGGCGCCACGGTGGTGGGTGACCACGCCCTTGGGGTCACCGGTGGTGCCTGAGGTGTAGCTCACTGCTATCGCATCCCACTCGTCTTGGGGGCCGCTCAAGTGGGCCATAGGTGGGTGTTGGTGTAGCCAAGCTTCGTATTCTTTGTCACCAATGAGCTTGTGTTCATTCGTGTATTCGCTGTCAGCCACATCAATCACCAGCACATGGCGCTGGTATTGACCGCGAAGAATCGTCAGCGCCTCGTTCATCGTCTCGGCAAACTCGCTGTCGGTGATGACGATACGGGATTCACAGTGGTTCATCTGCCAAGCAATCAGCGCGGCGTCCAAGCGCGTGTTGATTGCATGCAAAACTGCATTCACCGCAGGAACAGCATAGTGAGCTTCCAGCATCTCGGGGGTGTTGGAGAGCATGACGCTCACGGTACAGCCACGTTGAATACCTGCTGCTTGCAATGCCGCCGCCAGTCGGGCACTGCGCTCACGTACTTGCGCCCAGCTGTAGCGGCGTTCGCCGTGAATCACGGCGGTTAAGTCAGGGTAAATGTCTGCGCTGCGCTCAAGAAAACTGGTGGGGGAAAGGGCTGCAAAATTGGCCGAGGTTTTGTCTAAGTCTTGCTCGTAGATAGAGGTCATGGGTAGGCGTTGGTCTCAAGCCCACCAAGGGTAAAAGTCGGGCATGTCAGTGGAAGCTTTGTCAGTGAACACAGGAGGGCGCTTTTCTCGGAAGGAGGCTACGCCTTCTTTGCCACTGGTTTGGCTGGCATAAAAAATCGCCAGCGAATCGACTTGGTGGGCTTTCAAGGGATGGTCAAGCGCGGCGTTGCGGTAGAGCATTTGCCGCGTCAAGGCGATGGCCACCGGACTGTGGGCCACGATTTTTCGGGCCAGTTTGTAGGCCTCTTCCAGCAATGCGTCTGCAGGAACAACCGCTTTGATATAGCCGGCAGAAAGCAGGGTGTCGGCGTTGTGAATTTCGCCGGTGTAGCACCACTCCAGCGCGGTTTGCAAACCCACCAAGCGAGGCAAAAACCAACTTGAACACGCTTCGGGCGTGATACCAATCTTGTTGAACACAAAACCCACTCTTGCTTTTTCTGAGGCCAAGCGTATGTCCATGGCGCAGGTCATGGTGGCACCAATACCCACCGCGGCACCATTGATGGCGCCGATGATGGGTTTTTTGCAATCAAACATGGCCAAGGTGACTTTGCCGCCGGAGTCCCGCACCCCGTCAACCATCTCTGGGTCATTCAGTTTGTCTTGCATGTCTTTCAACGTGGGCTGCAGGTGTTCGTTCAAACCAAACACATTGCCTTCGATGCTCAGGTCCATGCCCGCACAAAACGCTTTGCCTGCACCGGTCACCACAATGGCACGGACCTCGTCGTCCTCGCTGGCACGGTTGAAGGCATGGATCAGCTCATGCGACATCTCGACCGTGAACGCATTCATGTGGTCGGGGCGGTTCAAGGTGAGGGTGAGGATGTGATCGGCTACCTCGTAGCGCAAGGTGGTGTAGTTGTTCATGGTGTGCAGTTTTTAGGCGAGGGTGGACATGTCAATCACAAAGCGGTATTTCACATCGCTTTGCTGCATACGCTCATAGGCTTGGTTGATGTCATTCATAGGAATCATCTCAATGTCAGAGACGATCTGGTGCTCGGCGCAAAAGTCCAGCATCTCTTGGGTTTCTTGGATACCACCCACCAAAGAGCCGGCAATGCTGCGTCTGCCCATGATGAGAGAACGTGCATTGAGTTCGGCATTCATGCCAATCGTGCCGACGATGCACTGGGTGCCGTCCACCTTCAACAGCGGCAGGTAGACGTTGTAGTCGTGGTAGACCGGAATGGTGTTGAGCAAAAAATCAAACTGGTTGGCCATGGCTTGCATGGCGGCGGCGTCGCTTGACAGCAGCACCCCATCAGCACCCAAACGCAAGGCATCTTGCGCCTTGTGGGCTGAGGTGGTGATCATGATGGTTTTCGCGCCCATGGCACGGGCAAACTTGATGCCCATATGGCCCAAGCCCCCCAAGCCAATCACGCCCACCGTCATGCCTGCTTGTATCTTCCAGTGCTTGAGCGGCGAATAGGTGGTGATGCCAGCGCACAGCAAGGGCGCTGCTGCAGCGGGGTCGAGCTTGTCCGGCATACGCAGCACAAAATGCTCGTCGACCACGATGTGTTTGGAATAACCGCCGTAGGTGAAGCCGCCTGGGTCGGCGCTGGCAGCGTTGTAGGTGCCGGTGACACCCTTAAGGCAATACTGTTCTAAATCCACTGCGCAAGAACTGCAGGTGTGACAGGAATTGACAAAACAACCCACCGCCACTTTTTGACCCAGCTTGAATTTCTTCACCTGCGAACCCACGGCTTTGACGGTGCCCACAATTTCGTGGCCAGGCACCAGCGGGTAGTTGCTGCGTCCCCAGTCGTTTTTGGCGAAATGCAAATCGGTGTGACAGACACCGCAAAACTCGATATCGATGGCCACATCTTGCGGGCCCGTGGTGCGTCGCTCAATGTGATGTGCCACCAGCGGTTGATCGGATGACAGGGCTGCAAAGCAAGAAGTATGTGCCAAGGTGTGGCCCCTTTAGAGTGAATTAGCTACGAAAAAAATTATAGCCATCACCCTTTGGTGGTAAATCAACTCGGGTGTGAACGCTCGATCAAGGCTATCTTGCTTTGCTTGACACACATCAATACCTTATTGGCACCTTAGCTCACACTCGGCACTCACTCAACCAAGGATTCCCTTTGAAAACCCCTCGTTCTTCTATTTCCAAAACAGCCGCGGTCATCGTCATCGTGTCGGCAACAGCATGGTCCAGTGTGGGTGTTCATGCCCAAGATCAAACGCAAACACAAACGCAGATCTATGGCTCTCAGTTGATGACAGACGCTGAACGCACTGCCTTTCAAACCAAAATGCGCAGTTTGAAAACCACCGCAGAAAGAGATGCTTTCAGGGTGGAACACCATGACCAAATGAAAGCTCGAGCTGCAGAAAAAGGCTTAACCTTGCCAGATACACCCATGATGAACAAATCTGGCAAAAACCAAACCGCGCCAGGCACCGGCCAAGGTTCTGCGGGTAGCCCAGGCGCAGGTGGCGGTGGCGCAGGTGGCGGCAAGGGCGGTAGGTAATCTGCGCTTAGCGGATGACCTCTGGCGTTAAAGCTTGTATGGCTTGGTAGTTGGTCAAAAACACCTGCCCATGCAAATGCTCCAAAAAGTGGGTGGTGCTGAGCTTGTCCATCACCGGCCCTTTGATTTCCGAGAAGTGCAGGGCGATACCTGAGTCTTTCAAACGGCTGGCAATCGCCTCCAAGCTCTCTAAGGCACTGGCGTCGATGTCGTTCACTGCCGAGCATTGCAGCAACACGTGTTGCAGGTCGGGGCGGGTCGCCACTTCTGCGTTGATGCGGTCCTCAATGCCCCGCGCATTGGCGAAGAACATGCTGGCGTCCACCCGCAGACACACCAGCTTGGGGCTGACCAACACATCGTGGCGCAGCACATTGCGGAAATGTTCGGTGCCAGGCACCAAACCGACGGTGGCGATGTGCGGTCGGCTGGCCCGCAATAAAAACAGCGCCAAAGACACCAACACGCCCAAGACCAAACCGCTTTCCACACCCACCAGCAAAGTGGCGAGCAAGGTGGTGGCCACTGCCATGAAGTCGAGTTTGGAGAAGCGCCAAGTGGATTTCAAAATCCCGAAGTCCACCAGCGACAACACCGCCACGATGATGGTGGCCGCCAAGGTGGCTTGGGGCAAATAAAACAAAGCGGGGGTTAAATACAGCGAGGCCAAGGTGATGCCCACCGCGGTGAACACACCCGCCGCAGGGGTGACGGCACCGGCGTCAAAATTGACCACCGAGCGGGCAAAACCACCAGTCACTGGGAAACCACCGGTGAAGGCCGCTGACAAATTGCTGGCGCCCAAGGCCACCAACTCTTGGTCGGGCTCGATGCGTTGACGCCGTTTGGCCGCCAAGGTTTGGCCCACCGACACAGACTCCACAAAACCCACCACGCTGATGAGCAATGCGGGAACCAACAGCTCTTGCCACAGCGCCAAGTCCCACAAAGGTGCTGTGAGGGGCGGCAAGCCTTGCGGCACCGTGCCCACCAGCTTCATGCCCTGACCCTGCCAGTCGAGTGACCATGCCAAAACCGTCGTCAAAGCAATTGCCACCACGGGACCGGCTTTGGCCAGCACATCGGCCAACTTCGGTTTCAAACCTGCCGAGATGAGCAAAGGCTTCAAGCCCTTGCGTACCCAAAACAAAAATACGGTGGCTGCAATGCCTACGGCCAAAGTCAACAAATGCACATTTGAGGCTTGGTTCAGCAGCGACATCAATAATTCAATAAAGTTATGGCCTTCGGCTTTCACGCCCATGAGGGTTTTCAGTTGGCTCAAAGCAATCAGCAAACCCGAGGCCGAAATAAAACCCGAAATCACCGGATGGCTTAAAAAGTTCGCCAAGAAACCCAGCCGCAGCAAACCCATGATCAGCAACATGCCGCCCGACAAAAACGCCAAGGTGATGGCGACCTGCCAATACGCATAAGTGCCAGCGGCGGCGTGTTCGCCCACCGCAGCGGCGGTCATCAGCGACACCACGGCCACAGGACCCACCGCCAACACCCGACTGCTGCCCAACACCGCATACAACAAGAGCGGAGCCACGCTGGCGTACAAACCCACCTCGGGCGGCAGCCCCGCCAGCAAGGCATAGGCCAAGCTTTGCGGGATCAGCATGATGGTGACGATGAGCGCCGCCACCAAATCGCTGGTGAAAGTGTCGCGGTTGTAAGTTCGCCCCCATTCCAGCAGAGGCACCGAGGGCAGCCAGCGTGAGAGTGCAGTCATCAGCCCACCATTTCAGGTTGCGCCATCCATTCACGGCCTTTGAGCATGGCTTCCCAATAGATGGGCGGAAGGATGCGCTCTTTCAGATACCACGCCATGGCAGAGGGCTTGGTGCCGTCGATGAGCCAAGAAGGGAAGCTGGGGGCCAGCTTGCCACCGTAGGTGAACTCGGCCAACACAATCTTGCCGCGTTCCACTGTTAACGGACAAGAGCCGTAGCCGTCATATTTGGCTTGGCCTTTGAGTTGTCCCAACGCCGCCAACAGGTTGTGCGCCACCACAGGCGCTTGCTTGCGAGCCGCGGCTGCGGTTTTTGCATTGGGGCTGTTGGTGGCGTCGCCCAGGCCAAACACATTGGCATAGGTTTTGTGGCGCAAGGAGGCGGGGTCCACATCCACCCAACCAGCGGCATCAGCGAGGGGGCTGACACGCACAAAATCAGGGGATTTTTGCGGCGGCACCACGTGGATCATGTCGAAGTCACGCACCACTTTTTCTTTGCTGCCATCGGCCAAGGTTTTGCTGAAGGTGGCTTTGTGCGCTGGGCCGTCGACCGCCACCAAGGTTTCGCCAAAGTTCAGACCGATGTGGTATTTCTTCACGTACTCCATAAGCGCTGGCACATAGTCGGCCACGCCAAACAGCACCGCACCTGCATTGCAAAACTGAATATCGATGTTGTTCAGCACACCTTGACGGGTCCAGTGGTCGGCCGACAAGTACATGGCTTTTTGCGGCGCACCGGCGCACTTGATGGGCATGGGTGGTTGGGTGAACAGCGCTTTGCCGCCTTTCAAGTTTTGCACCAACTCCCAGGTGTAAGGGGCCAAATCGAAGCGGTAGTTAGAAGTGACACCATTGCGCCCTAATGTGTCGTTCAGGCCTTCAATGCCTTGCCAGTCCAGCTTCAAGCCAGGGCACACCACCAACTGCTTGTACTTGACCACGCGGCAACCTTCCAAAATGACTTGGTTGTTGTCGGGCTCGAAAGCCGCTACGGCAGCCTTGATCCAGCTGACATCGGTGGGGATGACCGAGGCCATGGTGCGAGCCGTTTCAGCGGCTTCAAAAATGCCGCCGCCCACCATGGTCCAACCAGGTTGGTAGAAGTGGGCATCTGCGGGGTCGATGATGGCAATGTCCAGTTGCGGGCTGCGTTGCAGCAAGCTGGCCGCCACCGAAATGCCTGCTGCACCGCCACCGACGATCACCACATCGTGGCTGGCATCGGCTTGGTTGCTGGGCGTTTTGCCGCCGTTGGCGATGCGCTGCACCAAGGCCTTCATGTCAAAACCCACTCGTTGCGAGGCTTCCAAAATTTGCGGCAGGGGCGTGATGCCCGATTGCGACAGCGCCCACATGGTGGTCGAGCGCATACCGGTTCGGCAATAGGCCAGCACGGGAGCCGGCAGGGTAGCCAGCAGTTCGCCAAAGGCCTTGCCGTCAGCGTCACTTACCTTACCCGCCTCAGCGGGCAGGTAGCGCATTTGCAAGCCATGGGCCAAAGCGGCTTGTTCCATTTCGCTAAAGCTGGGCTGATCGGGACCTTCGCCATCGGGGCGGTTGCAAATGATGGCTTTGAAGCCCATCTGTGCCACGGCCTCCAGTTCGGCGACCATGACTTGTGGCGTGATCGACAGATGTGGTGTGAGTGCTTTGATATCCATGATGGCTCCAATCAATGAGGTTCAGGCTGCGTTCAATTTGGCTTTGCGTGGGGCGTGGATGAAGCGGTCCATCAACTCAAAGCCCAACATGCCGACGAGCATGGCGAGGACAAATACCAAGGCTTTAGGTTGGCCATCGGCCATAGAGACCAAGGCGGGGCCAGGGCAAAACCCAGCCATGCCCCATCCCGTGCCAAACATCAAACTGCCAATGACCAGCTTTTTGTCGATGTCTCTGTTGGTGGGGAAGCGCAACACGCCGCCCAAAAAGGTGGTGGTGCGCTTTTTGGCGACGGTGAAAGCGAATATGCCAACCATGATGGCGCCGCCCATGACCAAAGCCAGTGAAGGGTCCCAACTGCCAAACAAATCAAGAAAGCCAATGACTTTGCTGGGGTCGGTCATGCCCGAGAGCATGAGACCCATGCCAAACAACAGCCCGACAGCAAATTCGGTGACGTGGTGGAGGTGTTTTTTGTGCAACATGTGAATTCCTTAGATAACAGAGAGGTGGCGCATGACGTAAACAGTGATGAATCCTGCGCCCATGAAAGAAGCGGTGGCCACCAATGAACGTGGGGATAAACGTGACAAACCGCAGACACCATGACCGCTGGTGCAACCAGAGGCGTAGCGGGTGCCAATACCGACCAGCAAGCCGGCGATAACCACCACCAAGTCGGTGGCGTCAATGCGCGGCGCAGTGATGTACTGGGCTGGCACCACAGCGTGAAAAACCGAGGGTGCTGCCGCAAAACCCAACAGGAATGAAATGCGCCAGAAGGTGTCGCCCATCTTGGGGGGAAACAGTCCGCCCACAATGCCGCTGATGCCCAAAATACGGCCATTCACCAAAATGAAGATGGCCGAGGCCAGCCCCAAAATGATGCCTCCGGTGAGGGATACAAAGGGTGTGAAATGTGCCCAATCGATGTTCATGTGTTCTCTCCTGTTTGGGGTCCGCAAAATTGCTCAAATAAAACGTTCATGACCGCCAGCGCTTGGGGGCTGGCGATTTGGTAATAAATGTTTTTGCCATCACGGCGGGTGGTCACCAGCTCTTCCTCACGCAAAACCGTGAGCTGCTGGGACAAGGTGGGCTGCACAATGCTCAAAATTTCTTCGAGTTCACCCACGCGCTTTTCGCCTTGGGACAGCTGGCACAGCAGCATCAGGCGGTCGGGGTTGGAGAGCACTTTCATCAATCGGCAAGCGTTGCTAGCCGATGCTTTCATTTTGTCAAGGTCCAAGGTGGAGGTGTCCATGGGCAGTTTTCCTGGCTTTTTGAAGAAGATGTGAAAAGTATATTGACAAACAAAATATTTGTCAATATATTATCGGAAATCTAATTCAAAAGGAGTTTTCGATGAACGCCGCTGCTGTCAACCCCCAAGTCCATGGCATTTTTGACCCCGCCACCTGGACCGTCACCTATGTGGTTTACGAAAAACCAGGCTCTGCTTGCGCCATCATCGACTCGGTGTTGGACTACGACCCCAAGTCGGGCCGCACCAGCCACAAGTCTGCTGACAAAGTTATCGAATTCGTCAAAGCTAACAACTTGAAGGTCGAGTGGATCATGGAAACCCATGCCCATGCCGACCACCTGAGCGCCGCGCCTTACCTCAAGCAACACTTGGGCGGCAAAACAGCAATTGGCGACCACATCAGCGGCGTGCAAAAAGTGTTCAAAGGCATCTTCAACATGGAAGCCAGCTTCAAGTTGGACGGCTCGCAGTTCGATCACCTGTTTGCCGATGGTGACACCATCAACGTGGGCGCCCTGACTGGCCACACCATGTACGTGCCTGGCCACACCCCTGCTTGCGTGGCCTACCAGTTTGGCGATGCGGTGTTTGTGGGCGACACCATGTTCATGCCCGATGTGGGCACGGCCCGTTGCGACTTCCCTGGTGGTGACGCCAAAACCTTGTACGCCTCTACCCGCAAAATTTTGAGCCTGCCCCCTGAGACACGCTTGTTCATGTGCCACGACTACCCACCGAACGGCCGCCCCGTGAATTTCGAGACCACAGTCGCCGAGCAAAAGGCCAAGAACATCCATGTGCATGAGGGCATCAGTGAAGCCCAGTTTGTGGAGATGCGCACCAAGCGTGACGCCACCTTGGAAATGCCGGTACTCATCCTGCCAGCGGTGCAAATCAATATCCGCGCCGGTGAGTTGCCACCCAAGGAAGACAACGGCATTGCTTACGCCAAGATTCCTTTGAACGCTCTTTGAAAGCTCACCTGCCATGACCGGTTTTTCTAATCCCCAAGCCATGTGGGACAAGCGTTTCTCCACGCCCGACTATGTGTTTGGCGAAGAGCCCAACGCCTTTTTGGTGTCCCAAGCCGCTTTGCTAGGAAAGGGCCATGCCTTGGCTTTGGCTGATGGGGAAGGGCGCAACAGCGTGTGGTTGGCCCAACAAGGCTTGAGCGTCGATGCCTTTGACTTTTCTGCCCCTGCGGTAGACAAGGCCAAAGCCTTGGCTGCCAAGCACCATGTGACTGTCAATTTCACTTGCAGCGATTGGCAATCCTTCGATTGGAAAGCTGCGCACTACGACTTGGTGGCTGGCATTTTTTTCCAATTCGCCACGCCCGATGAACGCGTTGAATTGTTTGAAAAAATCAAACAAAGCCTGAAGCCGGGCGGTGTTGTGGTGATTCAGGGCTATGGCAAAAATCAACTCAGCTACAACACCGGTGGTCCTGGCAAGTTAGACCATCTCTACGACGAAGACCTGCTGCGCCAAGCATTTGAGGGCTACGACATTCAGGTCTGTGAAACCTATGAAACCATCATCCATGAAGGTGCAGGCCACAGCGGCATGTCGGCCTTGGTGGGTTTGGTGGCGAGGAAGCCATGACTGAGAACACCGTTCAAAAAATGCATTTGGTCTGCCCCCACTGCAACGCCACCAACCGCGTGCCCTCGGACAAGTTGCAAGCTGAACTCAATTGCGGTAAGTGTCAGGCTGCTTTGCTGCAAGCGCATCCCGATAACTTGGGCGAAGCCGCTTTCAATGCGCAATTGGCCAAAAGCGATTTGCCCTTGGTGGTGGATTTTTGGGCGCCTTGGTGTGGCCCCTGCCGCATGATGGCCCCGGCCTATGAAAAGGTCAGCCACGACATGCACGGCAAAGCCCGTTTTGTGAAGGTGAACACCGAAGACGAACAAGGCTTAGCGGCCAAGTTCAACATTCGAAGCATTCCGACTTTGGCGGTTTTTGCGGGTGGCCGCGAGATTGCCAGACAGCCTGGGGCGATGTCGGCCCCCGATGTGGCGCGTTGGGTCAGCGCTGCCTTGCTCAAGGCCTGAGACGACCCACAAACATTAAGGAAACATCATGACTCAAAACGTTGGCGGCATCGACCGCATGCTTCGCATCATCGTTGGTTTGGCGCTGATCATCTTGGCCGCGACCGGCACCATTGGTCCATGGGGTTGGCTGGGCGTCATCGTGCTGGCGACTGGACTCGTGGGCATTTGCATGCCCTACAAATTGTTTGGTTTCAGCACCTGTGCCATCAAAACCGATAACAACTCTGTGACTGAATGAGATAAACCATGGACACCCTTGACCCCGTCGTGCTGGCGCGTTTGCAGTTTGCAGCCAACGTCACCTTTCATATTTTGTTCCCCACCATCAGCATTGCCATGGGGTGGTTCTTGTTGTTTTTCAAAACCCGCTTTGTGGCCACTGGGGAACAACACTGGATGGACGCCTACCAGTTCTGGATCAAGATTTTTGCCCTGACCTTCGCCTTGGGCGTTGTCAGCGGTATCACCATGAGTTTTCAGTTTGGCACCAATTGGCCAGGCTTCATGAACACCGTGGGTAATATCGCTGGGCCGCTGTTGGCCTACGAGGTGCTGACCGCTTTCTTCTTAGAAGCCACCTTCTTGGGCATCATGCTGTTTGGTCGTGGCCGTGTCAGCGAAGGGGTGCATACCTTCGCCACCTGGTTGGTGGCTTTGGGCACCACAGCGTCGGCTTTTTGGATCTTGGCCCTCAATTCCTGGATGCACACGCCAGCTGGCTTTGAGATGATCAATGGGCAAGCCCATGTGACCAGTTGGTTCGAGGTGATCTTCAACCCCTCCTTCCCTTACCGCATGACGCACATGTTGCTGGCCTCGGGTTTGACGGCGTCCTTTTTGCTGGCTGGCATCAGCGCCTATCGGTGGTTGAAAAACGACCGTGCCAAAGACGTGATGGCCGCGCTTCGCACCGGTGTCACGGTGGCAGCTTTTCTGATTCCGGTGCAAATTTTCGTGGGCGATCTGCATGGCCTGAACACCTTGAAACACCAACCCGCCAAGCTGGCGGCGATGGAAGGCATTTGGGAAACCCAAGCCGGTGTGCCTGCCGTTTTGTTTGCCATTCCCGATCAAGCCACGCAGTCCAACAAATATGAAATTGCCATTCCTAAACTGGCGTCTTTCTATCTGACCCATGACTGGAATGGCGAGGTCAAGGGCATCAAAGACTTTGCCGAGCATCCGCCGGTCGGGCCCGTGTTTTGGGCGTTTCGCATCATGGTCGGCGTGGGCTTGCTCATGCTCGCTGTCAGCTGGCTTGCCAGCTACGAATTGAAGTTCAAAAACAGCTTGTCAAAACGTACTGCCATGGTTTTGGTGGCCATGACCTTTGCGGGCTGGGTGGCGCTGGTGTCGGGTTGGTACGTGACCGAAATTGGCCGTCAACCTTGGCTGGTGTATGGGGTACTGACTACGGCACAAGCAGCGTCGCAAGTGCCTGCAGGCAATATTGCCCTGTCTTTGGCCCTGTACCTCACGCTGTATGCGGCCCTGTTAAGTGCCTATGTGTCGGTGGTGTTTTACCTCGCCAAAAAAGCCGTGAATGGTGGCGAAGAACCCAGTGTCGATGTGAAGGGGCTTAGCCATGTCTGAGTTCGGCGTAGATTTGCTCAGCCCTGCAGGCTGGTTACCACTGGTGTTCGCCTTGGTCATGGCGCTGTCCATGCTGGCTTATGTGATTTTGGATGGCTATGACTTGGGTGTCGGCGCCTTGTTGAACGGTGCTGACACGATCGAGCACAAAGACACCATGATCGCCAGCATCGGCCCGTTTTGGGACGCCAACGAAACTTGGTTGGTGCTGGGCGTGGGGGTGTTGTTGGTGGGCTTCCCGATGGCGCACGGCGTCATCTTGGGGGCCCTGTATTTGCCTGTGGCGCTGATGTTGGTGGCGCTGTCGCTGCGTGGTGTGGCGTTTGACTTTCGGGTCAAGGCCAAAGCACACCACCGCCCCTTGTGGGACAAAACTTTTTACGTCGGTTCGATATTGGCGTCGTGGTCGCAAGGCTTTATGTTGGGCCAACTCATCCTCGGGTTTAAGCAGGACACGGCGGCTTATGTGTTCAGCGCCTTGATTGGTTTTTGCTTGGTGTTTGCTTACCGCTTGCTGGGTGCAGGTTGGCTGATCATGAAAACCGAAGGCGCTTTGCAGCTGCGGGCGGTGGCGTGGGCCCAAGGCAGTTTGTGGCTGACCGCTGCGGGTGTGTTGGCCATATCCGTGGCCACACCGTGGGTCAGCCCAAGGATTTTTGACAAGTGGTTCAGCTTTCCCAACCTGCTCATGCTGTTGCCGATTCCGGCCATGACATTGGGTTTGTTCTTGGTGATTTGGCGCAGTTTGTCTCGCTTGCCCGTTCGTTTTGCGCAAGGCAACCAATACGGCGCCGGTGTGCCGTTTGCCAGCACCGTGGGCATTTTTCTGCTGTCGTTTTATGGACTTGCTTACAGCCTGTTTCCTTGGTTGGTGATTGACAAGATCAATATTTGGCAAGCTGCCAGTGCGCCCGAAGCTTTGCTGGTGATTTTTTACGGCGTGGCGGTGGTCTTGCCCGTGATCATTGGCTACACCGTGTTTGCGTATCGGGTGTTTTGGGGCAAATCTACCCAACTCCAGTATTGAACAGAAATAAACAGATGGCTTACACCGACAAATTCCAACGCTTGGCAGACCAAGCCATGTCGCAAGTGGCGTTTGTGCCACCCGAACAGGTTGATGCCTTGGTTCAGCAAGGCGCTGTGTCGCTGTACATCCGCGACAAAGAAGAACACGACGCCGACCATCTTGCCGGTTCATTGCATGTGAGCCGTGGGAAATTGGAGATGAACATTGAGGGTGTCATCCCCGACCTGAACACCACCGTGCTGTGCTATTGCAATGCCAACAACCGTGGCGCTTTATCGGCCAACACCTTGCGTCAAATGGGTTATGTGAATGCCCATTACATCGCGGGTGGTTTGAAGGCTTACCGCGCTTTGATCAGGGACAAATCAGTTTGATTTTGGGGAAATAGGTTTTGTAGCGACCCGCATCTCGGGTCAGCAGTTGGTAGCCATCGGCTTGGGCATGGGCACCAATGAAGAAGTCGGGCAACACGCCGGTTTTGGTGCCCCCGCGTTGGCGATAGCTGCGAAAAGCAAGACCGGCTAAACGGGCGGCCGAACGAGGCAGTTCGAGCATCTGAATGTCCAACATGTCCAGAAACTCGTCCAAGTTCGCAGGCTCAGCAGGGTGCCCCGCTAATTCTGCGTACACCACCATGTTGATGGCCAGTTGGCGGGGCTTGCCTTGGTGCAAATGTTTCAAGGACCAAGGCATCCAAATTGCGTCCGCTCTGTAGATATCAAGCAGCACATTGGTGTCCACCAAAATCATGGCTTATTCCAATCTTCACCTCGCGTGATGACCATCCACTCATCGGTGCTAGGCCCATCTTTGGCAATGCCAATGAACTGACGGATAGGATCATCAGGCGCCAAAAACGACAGATCAGGTTCCGGCGCTGGCTTGGCGTCTGTTGGCGATTGCGCCGCGACCAAGTACTCGGCCAGGGCTTCTTGCACAACTTGCGATTTGGTGAGTTTGCGGACCGCGCAATATTGCGTTAAATCTCGCTCCATGGCTTCGGTGAGTCGAACTGACAGCATGAGGTCTCCTTGTCATACATCCTAACTAAATTGTATGACACAAGTTCATTTCCTTGGCTTTTGTGGCTTTGGTGTAAGTTTTTGGGTTCACACTCTGCGCCAATATTTAAGGAGACTAACCATGCAAGATATCGTGATCGTTTCAGCCGCCCGCACCGCCGTGGGCAAATTTGGCGGCAGCTTGGCCAAACTCAGCGCCACCGAACTCGGCGGCTTGGTCATCAAAGATGTGGTGGCCCGCTCTGGTATGGATCCCGCTTTGGTGGGCGAGGTCATCATGGGTCAGGTTCTCGCCGCGGGGGCAGGGCAAAACCCTGCTCGCCAAGCGCTGATGAAGGGCGGCATTCCCAAAGAGGTGCCAGGTCTCACCATCAATGCGGTATGTGGCTCAGGCCTCAAAGCCGTGATGCTGGCAGCCCAAGCGGTGGCTTGGGGCGACAGCGAGATCGTCATCGCGGGTGGCCAAGAAAACATGAGCGCCGCACCCCATGTGTTGCCCAATTCACGTGACGGCCAACGCATGGGCGACTGGAAGTTGATTGACAGCATGATCGTCGACGGCCTGTGGGATGTGTACAACCAGTACCACATGGGCATCACCGCGGAAAACGTGGCCAAGCAAAACAACATCAGCCGCGATATGCAAGATGCGCTGGCGCTGGCCAGCCAGCAAAAAGCCGCCGCTGCGCAAGCGGCTGGCAAGTTCAAAGACGAAATCACCCCTGTGCTTTTGCCCCAGAAAAAAGGCGATGCTGTGGTTTTCGCCACCGATGAATTCATCAACCTGAAAACCAATGCCGAAGCATTGGCTGGCTTGCGTCCTGCGTTTGACAAAGCGGGTACGGTGACGGCGGGCAATGCCTCGGGTCTCAACGACGGCGCGGCCGCCGTCATGGTCATGACCGCCGCCAAAGCGCAGTCCTTGGGCTTGACGCCTTTGGGTCGCATTGCCTCTTTTGCCACCACGGGCTTGGACCCCGCCACCATGGGCATGGGCCCTGTGCCAGCTTCGCGTAAAGCGCTGGAGCGTGCCGGTTGGAAGGCCTCGGATGTGGATCTGTTTGAGCTCAACGAAGCGTTTGCAGCGCAAGCTTGTGCGGTGAATCAGGCTTTGGACATTGACCCCAAGCGGGTGAACGTGAATGGTGGCGCGATTGCCATTGGTCACCCTATAGGCGCATCCGGTTGCCGCATTTTGGTGACGCTGTTGCACGAAATGCAGCGCAGCGGTGCCAAAAAAGGCTTGGCCGCCCTGTGTATTGGCGGCGGCATGGGCGTATCTCTGACGATAGAGCGCTAAGCCTTTTTGGACTGCCGGCTTAGCCCTGGCATTCCTTACATAATTTTTCAGTTCAAAATATGTTTACTGCAAAAATTGAATGACTCCCATGAATCTATCCCATCCAGTGGACTTGCTTATCCGTCAGGCCTTGGTGTTTGATGGCAGCTTGTCAGAGCCTCAAATCAAAGATGTGGCGGTTCATCAGGGTCGAATCGTTGCAATAGAGAACCATTGTCAAGTTCAAGCCAAGCAAACCATCGATGCCAAGGGCTTGGCCTTGATGCCCGGCATCATCGACTCGCATACCCATTTCGATGCCCAAATCACTTGGGACTCGTATGTGCGTCCGTCCCCCGCCATGGGCGTGACCACCGCCGTCATTGGCAATTGCGGCTTCACCATCGCGCCTTGTAGGCCGCAAGACCGCGAACTCACCATGCGCAACCTCACGCAGGTCGAGGGCATGTCGCTGGATGTGCTGCGCGATGGCATTGATTGGCGCTTTGAAACTTTTCCTGAGTACATGGCCATGCTCAAACGAAAAGGCTGCGCCATCAATATCGCGGCCTATGTTGGCCATTCCTCGGTTCGCACTTGGGTGATGGGCGAGCAAGCGAATAAGCGTGAGGCCACGCCCGAAGAAATTGATGCCATGGCCAATATCGTCAAAGAAGCCATGGCCGCTGGCGCCGTGGGTTTTGCCACCAGCACCAGTCCTGCGCACAACGGGGAGGGTGGTTATCCCATGCCCTCGCGTTTGGCCAGTGATGAAGAAATGATGCAACTTACCCTCGCCATGGCAAGCCACGGGCGAGGCGTTTACATGGTCACCAAAGGCGGACAAATGTCCATGTCGTTTTTACAGTCGCTGGCACAAACCAGCGGCAGGCCGGTGATGGTGGCGGCCTTGCTGCACAACAGCACCAACCCCCAAGCGGTCTTCAACGACATGGCCGCCATTGCCCAAGCCAACGCCCAAGGCATCCCCATGATTGGCCAAGTGTCATGCTGTCCCTTGACCATGGATTTCACCTTTGCCTCGGCTTACCCTGTCGAGGGCTTGGTGAGTTGGCGACCTGCCATGGGCCTGTCGCACGAGGCCCTGAAAGTTATCTTTGCTGATGCCTCATTTCGTCAAGCAGTCAAAGATGAGTTGTCCCAAACCGCCACGTTTCGTTTGTTCAACAATGAATGGGACAAGGTGCATGTGGTGCAAACTGCCTTGGCTGAGAACCAATCCTTCGAGCAAAAAAACGTCGCTGAATTGGCGCAAGCATCGCAGCAAGACCCCTTGGATTTCGCATTGGATTTGGCGCTGAAAGAAGACCTGCAAACCGTCTTCACCGCTCAGTTGCTCAACAGCGACACCGAGGCGGTGGCCCGCTTGCTTAACGACCCGCACAGCTTGGTGTCGCTAAGCGACGCGGGTGCGCATTTGACCTTCTTCAATGATGCCGGTTTTGGCTTGCATCTGTTGGGTCACTGGGCCAGAGACCTTGGGCTGATGTCGATGACACAGGCCGTTCATAAGCTGACTGCGCAACCAGCGAAAGTCTTGGGCTTGAAAGACCGTGGACTGTTGCGGGTGGGCTTTGCTGCAGACTTGATGCTGTTTGACCCAACAACCGTGGGTCGTGGCCCCAAGCACAGGGTGTTTGATTTGCCCGGCGGCGCCGCCCGTTTGAACACACTGGCCTGTGGCATACATGGGGTTTGGGTCAATGGACAACTGATCGCCGACCAGCAGGGTTTGAAAGATCAAGCGGCACTTGCAGGTCAACTTTTGACGGAATTCAGCTAAAGCACATGGTTTGGCTCGCTTTTTCATGACAGATACGTCATTTTTCGTTTTTTATTGATGAATTTGATTGTTTCTAAGCACTTATTGGTTTAACTTTAGGCGTTTAGAGCCGATTCTCATACTGACACCTCTTAAAAATCTTCTGTTTTGCTTGCCAAAATCCATTATCCGCGAAGTGACACTGATAACCTTTCCTCTTTCCAAGAGGCGGTTGAGACTGCGACCCAAACTTTTTACGATGCTGTTTGTGAGCAAAAAAGTATCAAACATTTTTTGTTTGGTATTTCGGTAGAAAAGATTTACGAGAACATGAAAATCCATGGGGACTTCGTTGTTCTGAAACCAGAAAAATACTACCGAGACACCATCTCGCAAACTGCGCCGCCTGGTTTGCAAGTCACGCCCAATCAGTTTGAAGACATTTATACCTGTCTGCGAGATGTGTTGAAGAAACAAAGATTTCTGAAAAAACAAATTTCCAAGGTGGCCAGTTACATCATTGAAAACATCGAAGAGACCCGTGCTTTGATTGCCGACTCGGAACCCAATATATTGCGTTCGCACGAAGTCAACAATGAATCTATTTGTGCCATGTTCAACAAATCTCCCCGCGCAGAGGCCCGCATAGATCAACACAACGATGTCTACGTACCCTCAGGCTTTGATTACCCGTTTTGGACACGTGTGAACAAAGTTACCAAAGAAATTACCTTTGGCGCACAGGCCTTTCCCATCAGCTCCAGCGTGAACTCCATCGAAATTCACAACATCAGCGAACAGGCCAATGCAAAGCTGGGGAACTTCTTCATGGAAGTTGATAACCGAACTCGCCATGGCCCTATATTGTTTTCGCTGCACGCCATTAAATACCAAGATGCAGTTCCTAAACGCATGTTGCTCAGAGCCGCAAGAGAGTTCTCCAGCGCATTTGAAACCGCAATGAGCATGGATAAACACAAATACCTGAAATCAGCGCTGAACTGATTTTCTATGCGCTATCTTGTGTTCGTGTACAGCCCTCACAGCCCCAAGTAGGCTTTCACCACCGGAAAGTGCTGCTCGAAATCGGATATGCCATGGTCTGAGCCTTCAATCAGATGAAGTTGGGCGAATGGGTACCTGGCTACCATTTCTTTCCAACTCAGTACCTCATCACCAGTGGCCACCACGTTCAACAGTTGTGTGGGGTCTGGCAAAGCGCTGACATCTTTCGAGGCTTGCCCTACATACAAAGCTTTGAGTTCATCGATGTAGTGCGGCTCAAACACCACCGCTTCATCGGGGTTGTGCCACGCGGTTTGTGTGCCTATAGAGCCCACCAAGTCTCTGGCGGGATGCACCGCAGGGTTGAGCAGCACCGTTTTGCAGTGCATCACCGCTCCCAGCCACGTGGCGTAAAACCCACCTAGCGATGAGCCCATCACTGCCATGCTGGCTTTGGGCCAAGTGTGAACCGCGTTGCGTAAAAGTTCAGAGGCTGCTTGCGGCGAGGCAGGCAGTTGTGGGCAGAACCACTGCACATCAGGACGGTGTTGTTTCAGCCACTTCGCTATGAATTGCGCTTTGTACGATTGTGGACTTGAGCGAAAGCCATGGGCATACACCACATGGGTGATGGCAGCTACGTCAGAGGTAGCTGGCATCAAAAAATCGCTCCATCTGGAAGGGGGTACCAGCTGGCAATTGTTCGGTGTCGAGCAATGCCTCAAAAACCGCTTTGGCCGCAGGTGGGTGAACCCGTGTACCAGGAGCAAACATGTTCATATGTAAAGCTTGGTCAATGGCTCGGGCGGCATAAGCGGGGGTGGTTCGCAACTCTTGCGCAAGCAATGGATCAAACGCATGAGGTGTCGCCATGAATTGCAGTTGGGCCGCATTCAAAGTGGCCAAGAAGGTTTTCAATGATTGGGCGTGTTGTTGTGCCCAGCGCTGATGCACATTCACCGAGGTAAATAGCCACTCAGGAAACAGCGCAGAAATCGCGCCTAGATTTTTGTAGCCAGCATCCTCTGCGACATAACTCAAAGGGAAAGGTTGAAAACCCACATCAATCGAACCGTCTTGCAAATGCTTCCAACGTGTAGGGGCACCACCGACGGCTACCACGGTGTATTGATCTTTGTTCAGGCCTATGGACTCGGCATAACGTTTGACCAGATAGGCCGTTCCCTCTTTGAGAGACAGCACGCCAAACTTTGCGCCAACCAAGTCGTGGGTTGATTGAAGAGGGGGTCTGGCAATGATTTGGTGCGGTAACTTTTCGGCGTTTCCTGCCACCATGCGCAAAGGCCCACCTTGGTAGGCATCCACCATGACGGACTCGGGGGTAGAGACAGCGATATCGATCTCACCCTTAAGCAAGGCCTCCGTGATGCGTTCAGCATTGTCAAACACCGACAAGGTAACGCTGAGTCCCTCACGCTCAAACAGTTTGAGCGAAAGCGCAGCCCACAAGGGGGCATAAAACACCGTGCGGGAAATGATGGCCACCCGCAAGACGGGGCGTGAGGGGCTAGTCTGCCCCCAACTTGGCTGGATGTGATGGCCAAACGCCACTGCGCCCAACAGCGCCAGGGTGGAGCGGCGTGACGGCGGCTTGTTCAATTGGCCCTGGCAACCCAAACGGTTGCGCCTTCTGAGCCATACAGCTCAGCATGTTCAATGTTGCGGGCCAAGCGGAAATAGTCACCCGCTTTGAGGTGCGTGACCTTGTCACCCACCGTCAACCAATATTCGCCACGTTTTACATAAGCGCTGACATCAAAGGGGTGGGTATGCGTGTCGATTTTTAAATCAGACGCCCACTCTCGAACCAAAATTTCATCAAAACCTTCATCAAGGGACTGAGCGGTGAAGGACTCTAAGGTGGGTGTGGTCATGGGCTTACCTTTACAGAAATGGATGAAAGTCCTTGTATGAACCCCTGCATGGTGTCACCAGTTTTCACAGGCCCCACGCCATCGGGGGTGCCACTGAAAATCAGGTCACCTGGGTGCAATTCAAACAAGGTGGAGAGGTTTGCAATGGTCTCGTTCACAGACCAAATCAGATGGGTGATGTCGCTTTTTTGCTTCACCTCGTTGTTAACTTTGAGAGAGATTTCACCTGAGTTGATTTCGCCGGTGTCAGACTTTAAATGCAATACGCCAATCGGGGCGGCGTAATCAAAGGCCTTGCCAATTTCCCAAGGGCGTCCTTGTTCACGCATTTTGATTTGCAAATCTCGGCGGGTCATGTCCAAACCCACGGCGTAGCCAAAAATATACTCGCTGGCTTGCGCAATAGGAATGCTTTTTCCCGCCTTGCCAATCGCCACCACCAACTCAATTTCATAGTGGAAGTTGCTGGTCAAGGTGGGGTAGGGGATAGATACCATGGTGTTTGCAGGTACCGCCACCACCGATTGCGCATCATTGGCTTTGCAAAAAAAGAAGGGCGGTTCGCGGTCGGGGTCAAAACCCATTTCTCTGGCATGGGCTGCGTAGTTTCTGCCAACGCAGTACACACGTCGAACTGGAAATGTTTCAGACTTGCCGGCGATGGGCAAACCCACCACCGTATGAGGAGGGAAGATGTAATTCATGGTCAGGCAGGTAGAGGGGTTTTCAGCATCAAAGCCGAGCGTTTGCAAGATGCAATCAATTCATTGTGTTGGTTGTAGCCTCGGTGGGCAAAAATCACAATGCCATTGCGTGGGCGAGATTGGCTTTCACGCAATTCAAGTACCTCGGTTTCCACCCGTACGGTGTCGCCGTGGAACAAGGGCTTTGGAAACCTCACCTCGTCCCAGCCCAAATTAGCCACTGTGGTGCCCAAGGTGGTGTCGCCAACGGACACACCCACAATCAAACCCAAGGTGAACACACTGTTGACAATGCGTTGCCCGAACTCGGTGTGGTGTTTGCAATACTCTTCATCGAGGTGCAAGGCTGCGGGGTTGTGTGTGAGGGCGGAAAACATCACATTGTCCATTTCAGACACGGTACGACGAATAGCGTGTTGAAACACCTGTCCGACGTAAAACGCTTCAAAGTACAAACCAGCCATCAGTGTTTCCTAGAAAGTTGCAGCAAGCGCAAGGCTTGGGTGAGGTGGGGTTTATCCACCATCTTGCCATCGAGTTGCACCGCACCAGCGCCTTGCGCCTGTGCAAACGCGTCCACAATGCGTTGCGCATGGCTGAGGTCGTTTGCTGAGGGCGTGAAGCCTTGGTTGATGACCTCCACTTGGTCGGGGTGTATAGCCAGCTTGCCACTGAAGCCTTCTCTGCGAGCGTTGTGCACATCAGCAGCCAAGGCTTTCATGTCTTTGAAATCCACCGACAAAGTATCGATAGCCTGAATTTGCGCATGGGCCGAGGCCAATAAGCACAGTGAACGGGCAAGCTTATAAGTAAAAGTGAATTCGCCTGAGGCATCGCGGTTGGAGGTGGCACCCACGGCGGTTGCTAAATCTTCTGCGCCCCATGTCAAGCCTTGCAAGCGGGGCGTGGCACCGGCATATGACTGCAAATCGAACAAGGCACCCGGCACTTCGGTGGCCACAGGGATGATGCGTGTCGAGCCGAGCGCCAAGCCCTCACGCACTTCCAACGCAGACAAGCAATGGTCGAGCTGCTGCGCATCTTTGGCGTTCAAGGGCTTTGGCAGCATGATGCCGTCGGGTTTGCCAGCCATCACCGCCACCAAATCGTGCAAAGCCAAAGGGGTTTGCAAAGGGTTGATGCGAACCCACAGTTGTTGCTTTCGGTTGCTGTGAGTCTTTAGGAATTCGGCCACCATGCTTCGCGCAATCGCGGTTCGATCAGGCGACACCGAATCCTCCAAATCCAAAATCAAGGCATCGGCTGAAGTACTGATGGACTTAGCGAGTTTTTTCTCGCTGTCGCCAGGGACAAAAAGCAGTGAACGAAGCATGTGCATAAAAGTTCAGTTGAAAGTGGGTGCGGGGTTGTTGGTTAGCCTAGAGCTTAGCTCAGCAGGTCGCGGAAACACTCAGCGATGGAGCGCCATTCGTTGACGCGAAAAGGCAGCGACACCTTCTTCTTCCAATGCGGCTTGAAGTGGTAAGCCCGCAAGGCGCAACGCATGGCGTACAGCTTGTTTTTGCAAAGGGCTCGAAGGTGTTCGTCCCAGCATGGCCAAGGCCCAATCAGGAAGCTCATCAAATGCGGCTTGAATCACCAACTTGATCAGAGGGCGATCCCAAAGGCTTGAGGGGTAGTTTTCAATCACCTTGATGATCTCTGCGGTGCGGTGATCGAACCGCAAGTCAGGCAAAAAGCCAAGCAATGCTTCTTCGCTGGCTTGCTTGGTTTGAGGTAAATCTTCTATGCCTAGGTGCTTGCCAATCAAGGTCATTTCAGCCAAGTAGCTGTCTTCTTCTGAAGGGTCAAGCGGGTTGAGTGAGAAACTTTGGTAAGCCCTTAAAAAGCTGGTCACCTCGCCCAAGTGAACCCATCGAAGCAACTCGGGTTCATTGGCCACATAGGCCGAGCCGTCGGGCATAGAGCCCCGCACATTGGCGTGAATTTGGTTGACCCGTTCTATGGACTTCAAGGCCAACTCGCTAGGGCCATAGGTGGTGATAGCGACAAAGTAGGCGGTTCGACCTAATCGGGCTTTGAGGTCATGGCGAAAATTGGAATGGTCCCAGACCGCTGCCAAGGCCCTTGGGTGCAAGGCTTGCAGCATCAGTGACGACAAGCCCCCAACCATCATGCCGATGAAATGCGCATGGACCCGCCAAGGCATGGAGGCAGGCCCAAGTAAACCGGGGTCACCCAAAGGCTGTTTAAAGTTGTCGAGGGACTGGGTTGAACCCGTCATCTGTCGGATGTGTTGACCGATCAAATGACGGACAGGCTGGGGGATTGTGAAAGCCGACCGCAAACGGCACGCAGGGGCGCTCTTATTAGGGGGTAGCGACCAACTGAACATGTTCAAGTCAGAGGAGGAGACTGCTCAGGTTTTTTCTCAAGCAACTGACGCAATTCGCTGAGTTCGCGGTGAACCGTACGCAACTCGTGCTCGATGGCGTTAAATTGTGCGTGGTCCTTTCGGTCTTGTTCTTTATCCGCGGTTATGGAGTCGACGATGACCGCGATGAACAGGTTGAAGACGATGAAAGTGGCAACGAGAATAAAAAGAACAAAAAATATCCATGCATAAGGGAACACCTCCATGATGGGTCTGGCCAATTCTTGTGACCAACCCTCCAAGGTCATGATTTGAAACAAGGTAAATGCACTTGACCCCAAGTCGCCAAACCATTGTGGGAAATCATCCTGAAAGAGATTGGTCGCAATCACTGCGGCTACATAAAAAATAATAAAAATCAAGCCAAAGACTGAGCCCAGTCCTGGTAATGCACTCAGCAAACCGCCAACCACTTTGCGCATGCTTTCGACTTTATTGATAAGTCGCAGCACCCGCAAAACCCTTAAAGCTCTCAACACAGATAAAGACCCAGAAGCGGGAATCAGCGCAATGCCGACAACAATGAAGTCGAAGACACACCAAGGGTCTTTGAAATAAGCCAGACCTCTGGCGGTGATAAGAATCACGATTTCAGCAATGAAAATCCACAAAATTACATGGTCTAGAAAAAGCAGATGAGACCCCATGCTTTTCATGATTTCTTTGTCGGTCTCTAAACCGAGAATCACTGCATTGAGGAGTATGAGAAAAACCAAAAAATTTTGAACCCATGGGTTAGCCATGAAAGATTCAATTCGATTTTTCCAAGGACTGCTCGAGCGGTAGTCGTCATTCATACAACTGCATCCGTTTTTTTAAAGATGCAGACTTTAGCGCATAGCCCCAGTGGCTAATGTTTGCTTAGGCGGCCAAAGAATTGGCTAGCGTGAACACCGAATTGGGCCCTGTAGGCAATTTAGGCAATTGAAGCGGTTTAAATTTCCTCGGATCGAGTTTGGCAGAGGCCGTCGACATGGGCACACCGCCCCAAGCATCATCGGGTACTTGGTTCATCACATCGGCCAAACTCAAACCCTTTAAGTGGTTTTCCCAAAAACTTTTCATCAAATGAGAAATCACATCTTTGCTCATCTCGCCTTGGTCTTCGCGGCTGCGTTGTTTGGTTTGCTCTTGAAAATCAAAATGTTTGACCAGGTCAAGCAGCATCAATTCAGAGGGTTTGCTTTGCGTGCAATAACCACCACCTGGACCACGGTAAGACACCACAAAACCCTGCTTCTTGAGTTGCGCGAACAAGGACTCTAAATAAGACACCGATAAGCCCAGTCGCTTGCTCACGAGATCGGTGGTGACTGGCCCATTGTCTTGGTGCTTGCATACCCACAACATGGTGTTGACCGCGTTTTGTGTCAGTTTAGAAAACATATCAATCTCCAGACTTAGTCTTAGTTGCTTACCTATCAAGCGTGCTTGAAGTGGTTAGAGGTATGAAATATAGAGTCAATTGTGCTTTATTCAAGCAAAAAAACAAAAATTGAACCATTTTCGGTTTATTATTAGGTCAAAACCTATTCAAATTTGCTTGAAAGCTAAAACCATGTCCCTGAATTCTTCACCTGATCGAATGGAAGGCCGCTACAGGATTGGCGCAGCGGCCAAATTGGCAGGTTTGCCTGTGGCGACTTTGCGTGTGTGGGAGCGCCGTTACTCGGTGGTCACGCCACCGAAAACCGATGGCGGGCACAGGCTCTACAGCGACCATGATGTGCTCAAGGTCACCTTGCTCAAAAGCTTGACGCAACAAGGTCACGCCATCAGTACCTTGTCTGACCTAGACATTGCGTCCTTGCAAAGTTTGTTGAATGACTCTCGCCAAGCTGGGCAGGTACATGCGGCGCGTCAGGTGCTGCCCGCGGTGATTTCATTGGTGGTGGTGGGCTACAACTTGGCGTCCCGCTTAGAAACCCAAAAGTTCACCCTGAGTTTTGGCCATGCCAGCTTGAAGGTGGTGCAGGTGTTCACTGATTTGCAAGACGCCTTGTCCTCAGCCGAAATACCTGCGGTGGACGATGCCTCAACCATGTTGGTGCTGAGTCAGTCTTCGGTGCTCTCCAACTATGCCGAGGATATTTTGCGACTCCAGCAGCGTTTGAAGGTCAGCAAAGGCTTATTGATTTACCGTTATGCCTCGGACCAAGTGATACAAGACCTCAAAGATGCGGGACTGCTTTTGCGTCGTGAGCCGGTGTCTGACAGCGATCTCAGTGACATCATGCAATCGGTACTTTTTGTGGACCCGTCTCGGCATGTTTCGCAACTCTCGGCCAAAACCATTCCTGCACGCCGGTATTCCGATCAGGTGCTGCGGCGAGTCGCTGCTATTTCAACCCAAGTGCTGTGCGAGTGCCCTCGCCATGTGGCAGAGCTGATTGAACAGCTCAGCAGTTTTGAAAAATACAGCAGCGAATGTTTGAACAGCTCTGTTAACGATGCCAAGCTGCACGCCTATCTGGCTGCTGTCTCTGGCACGGCTCGGGCTTTGTTTGAGGAAGCTTTGCATAGGGTGGCGCAGCAAGAGGGTATAGACTTGTCAGAGTGACCCCTATGAACCGCGTTCTCAATTTCAGTTCCGGCCCTGCCACTTTGCCTGAGGCCGTTTTGCGTCAAGCTGCCAGCGATATGCTCGATTGGCAGGGAAGCGGCATGTCCGTCATGGAGATGAGCCACCGTGGACCTGAGTTCACCCAGATCTTGGCTCAAACCCAGTCGCTCTTGAAAAGCTTGTTGGCTATTCCTGACAATTACTGCGTGTTGTTGTTGCAAGGTGGGGCCATTGCAGAAAACGCGATCGTGCCCATGAACCTGATCGGTACAACAGGACAGGCCGACTATGTGGTCAGTGGCAATTGGTCGCACAAGTCCATGCAAGAAGCCGCTCGTTATGGCCGGGTTCATCTGGCCGCCAGTTCCGAGGCCCAAGGCTTCTCCTGTATGCCAGACCTTGCCTCCTGGCAGTTGTCAGACAAGCCCGCTTATGTGCATTTTTGTAGCAATGAAACCATCGGTGGCGTGGAGTGCCATTGGACGCCCAGCACGGGAGACGTGCCTTTGGTGGCCGATATGTCTTCCAACATCATGTCGCGGCCTTTGGACGTGTCGCGTTATGGATTGATTTATGCGGGTGCACAAAAGAACATGGGGCCTTCAGGCGTGACCTTGGTGATTGTTCGCCGTGACTTGATGGGCCATGCACTGGCGTCAACGCCCTCAGCCTTCAACTACCAGTTGCAAGCGGACAACGAGTCCATGTACAACACGCCGCCCACCTATGCCATCTACATCATGGGCTTGGTTTTGCAGCATATCCATGACGAAGGTGGTTTGCCCGCCATGGCAGAGCGCAACCTTGCGAAGTCGCAGTTGCTCTATGACTTTTTAGACCACAGCCGCTTCTTCAGCAACCGTGTGCGCCCTGCAGACCGCTCTCGCATGAACGTGACGTTTTATTTGCGCGATGAATCCTTGAACACAGCCTTCCTCGAAGCTGCGCAAGCGCAAGGCATGGTGCAACTGCGTGGCCACCGTATCGCTGGTGGTATGCGAGCGTCCATTTACAACGCTATGCCGATTTCAGCGGTACAAAAATTGCGCGACTTTATGTTCGCGTTTGAAAAACGTCACGCTTGAGCCAGCGCTACCCGCGCTGCTTTGGCAATGTGTTGCGCATCCACTTGGAAAAAATGTCTTAACTCTGCACGGGTGTCGCTGCGACCAAACCCATCGGTGCCCAATGCAATGTAACGACGGTTGGGTGGCAAGTAGGCTCGCACACTTTCGGCAACTGCCCTGACATAGTCGGTGGCAGCAATCACGGGTCCGTGCGTGTTACTCAGCTGTGCAGTGACAAACGGTGTGAGGGTTTTGCCGTCTGCCAAGGCCGCTTGCTCGCAAGCTTGGCCATTTCGGGCAAGTTCACTCCAACTCGTCACACTGAACACCTGCGACGCGATGCCTTCCTTTACCAACGAGTCGGCAGCTTGCATCACCTCTCGCAAAATAGCGCCAGAGCCCAAAAGCGTCACTTCGGCTTTGGCTTTGGGCAGCGTTGAGCGGTTATCGGCTAGCAGGTACATACCTTGCAATATCTCCGCTTCAGTGCCGGTTTTCAGGTCAGGCTGTGCATAGTTTTCGTTCATCAGGGTGATGTAATAAAACACATCTTTTTGTTCGACCATCATCTCCCGCATCCCTTGGTCGACGATGACCGCCATTTCGCAAGCGAAGGCTGGGTCATAAGCTTTGCAATTGGGGATGGTGGCCGCCACCAAATGGCTGGTGCCGTCTTGGTGCTGCAAACCTTCGCCCCCCAAGGTGGTGCGCCCTGAGGTGGCACCCAGCAAAAAGCCTCTGGCGCGTTGGTCTGCGGCGGCCCATATCGCGTCACCCACCCGTTGGAAACCGAACATGGAGTAGTAAATGTAGAAGGGCAGCATGGCCAAGCCATGAACGCTGTAACTGGTGGCTGCAGCTGTCCAACTGGCAATCGCACCAGCTTCGCTGATGCCCTCTTCCAAAATTTGGCCATCCATGGCTTCGCGGTAACTCAGCACCGAGCCAATGTCTTCGGGTTCGTACTTTTGCCCCACGCTGGAATAAATCCCCACTTGTTTGAACAGATTTGCCATGCCAAAGGTACGCGCTTCATCCGCCACGATAGGGACGATGCGTGAGCCGAGTTGGGGGTCTTTCATGAGGTTTCCCAGCAAGCGCACAAAGGCCAGGGTGGTCGACATCTCTTTGCCATCGGCTTGAACGGCAAAGCTCGCGTAGCTGCTGATGGCTGGTACCCCAATGGTTTCGCAAGCGGTTTCACGCTTGGGCAAGTAGCCTCCCAGTTGTTGACGCCGCGCATGGAGGTATTGCATCTCTGGGCTGTCGTCTTTCGGTTTGAAAAACGCCAGTTCTTTGGCTTGCTCGTCGCTCAAAGGAAGATTGAAGCGGTTGCGAAACTCTAGGAGCGCCATGTCATCGAGTTTTTTCTGGCTGTGGGTGGTCATCTTGCCTTGACCGGCTTGTCCCATGCCATAGCCTTTTTTGGTGTGCGCCAAGATGACGGTGGGTTGGCCTTGGTGAGCCGCTGCAGCCGCATAAGCCGCGTGGATTTTTACCAAGTCATGACCGCCTCGCTTCAAGCGGTCAATTTGCTCATCGCTCAGACCTTGAGCAAGTTGGGCAAGCTCGGGGTTTTGGCCAAAGAAGTTATCGCGGTTAAAACGCCCATCTTTCGCGGCGAAGGTTTGCATTTGTCCGTCCACCGTGTTGGCAAAGGCGCGAACCAACGCTTGCTGGGTGTCTCTTGCAAATAAGCCGTCCCAGTCGCTGCCCCAAATGAGTTTGACCACATTCCATCCCGCACCGCGAAAGAGTTTTTCCAGTTCGTCAATGATGCGCCCGTTACCGCGAACCGGACCATCCAAGCGCTGCAGGTTGCAATTGACCACCCATACCAAGTTGTCCAATTTTTCGCGTGAGGCCAGCGTCAATGCGCTCATGCTCTCGGGCTCGTCCATTTCCCCATCGCCAAACACGCCCCAAACTTTGCGCTGACTGCAGTCCAGCAGTTGGCGGTGCGACAAATAGCGCATGAAGCGCGCATGGTAGATAGAGCTGATGGGCCCAAGCCCCATTGAGCCTGTGGGGAACTGCCAAAAATCGGGCATCAACCAAGGGTGAGGGTAGCTGGAGAGGCCCCGTGCACCCGCTTTGGGTGCGCTGAGTTCTTGGCGGTAATGCGCTAAATCTTGTTCGCTTAAGCGCCCCTCTAAATAGGCTCTTGCATAAACGCCAGGCGCACTGTGCGGTTGGAAAAAAACCAAATCGCCGCCGTGTTGTTCATTGCGGCCGTGAAAGAAATGGTTAAACCCCACCTCAAACAAATCGGCCGCACTGGCGTAGCTGGCGATATGGCCGCCCAATTCTCCATAGGCAGCGTTGGCCCTCGCCACCATCGCCAAGGCGTTCCAGCGCATCAGCGAGGCAATTTTTTCTTCGATGGCCAAATCGCCAGGAAAGGGCGCTTGAACATCCACGGCAATGGTGTTGACATAAGGTGTGACCAACTCCGGCGACCAGTCCAATTGGTTTTGGTGAGCCAGCGCCACCAACTGGTCCAGCAAAAAACCTGCTCGCTCAGCGCCATGTTGCAGAACTACGGCGTTGAAAGCTTCACGCCACTCGGCGGTCTCTTGTGGATCTTCATCCAAGTTGGCAGAAGGGAAGGATGGGTTGAAGAGGCGTTTGTTCATGCTTGCCAATATAGCGAAAACACAGCCAAATAAATATCTTATTTATAGCTACCAAGACATAATTCAAAGCATAAAATATGTTAAAAATTGATTTTGGAGATATTTTATGTATTTGGATTCCACTGATTACAAAATATTAGATCAGTTACAGCAAAACAGCGCCATCACCAATGTCGAGTTGGCCAAGCGGGTGCATTTGTCACCCTCGCCTTGTCTGAACCGGGTCAAGGCGCTTGAAACGTCGGGCGTCATTCAAAAGTATGTGGCGTTGACCGACCCCAAAGCCTTGGGTCTGGGCTTGAACGTCTTCATCTCCATCAGCTTGAAAGAGCAGTCCAAGCAGACCTTGGCCGAGTTTGAGCGGCGTATTGCCGACCATGATGAGGTGATGGAGTGCTACCTCATGACCGGTGACTCGGATTATTTGATTCGTGTGGCCATCGCCGATATGGCAGCTTTGGAAAAGTTCATTTTGGAGCAACTCTCGCCCATTCCAGGCGTCGAAAAAATACGCAGCAGTTTTGCTCTGAAACAGGTTCGCTACAAAACGGCTTTGCCACTCAAGCCTGCACCCATTACTTCTTGAATTTGGCAATGGATTTTTTTAAATCCACGTATTCCTCGCACTGAGTGCCGCATATGGTTTCAAGTGAGGCCAGTTGCTCTTTGGCTTTTTCGAGTTGCTTGGTTTGTACATAGGCTTGGCCAAGATACTCATGCGCTCCGCGGTGGTTGGGATCAATGCGCAAGGCTTCCTTGTAGTTGAAGATGGCCTCAGGGTAGCGTCTATTGTGGCGCAAGCTGTACCCCAGCAGGTTGAATCCATCGGCGTTGTTGGGGTTGGCTTTGACAAATTTTTCCAAGCTTGCGATGGCAGAACCCCAATCTTTTTTGTCGATCAAGGCTTTGGCCGACTCCAGGTCAGGCGGGGCATTGCCATCAGAAAGATCGGCTGCCAAGACCGTACTTAAACAAATAAACAAGCTACAAAACAGGGAGAAAATAGTTTTCATGTGGGTTGCTCCAGGCGCATAAGTGACAAGAATGTACCGATTATGTCTATACAAGGCCTGCCCCCGTCAACGACTACCGATGTAAATAGCGATAATTCCCCGAATTCTGAATTCAGGTCTTGAGGAGCACCCTATGAAATTGACGCAAGCGCAGCACGAGCAATTTGACAAAGAAGGCTATTTGTTTTTCCCCGGTTTGTTCAACCCAGAAGAAACACGTGTCATGGTGGAAGAAGTTCCGCGCCTCTACAGCCGACGTGAAGCTTTCAATGTGCGAGAAAAAGGCAAAGACGCGGTTCGCACCAATTTTGCGGCGCATATGTACAGCGAGCCTTTTGCAAAATTAGCCCGACACCCCCGCATGATTGAGCCGGTGGAGGACTTGTTTGGCGAGAAGCTTTACATGCACCAATTCAAAATTAACGGCAAGATGGCCTTTGAGGGTGACGTGTGGCAATGGCACCAAGACTACGGCACTTGGCTCAATGACGACATGATGCCCACTGAACGCGCCATGAACGTGGCGATTTTTTTGGACGATGTGAACGAATTCAACGGCCCTTTGATGTTCATTCCTGGCAGCCATAAAAAAGGCGTGATCGATGCCAAGCACGACTTGACCACCACCAGCTACCCCTTGTGGACCGTTGACAACGACCTCATCAGCCAATTGGTTGAACGTGCCGGTGGCAAGAAAGGCGGCATTGTCAGCCCCACGGGTCCTGCAGGCTCCATGATTTTGTTTCACAGCTGCTTGGTTCACGCTTCTGCCAGCAATTTGTCGCCTTGGAACCGCGTGAGTGTGTATTTGAGCTTGTGTGCCGTTAGCAACCACATTCGTCGCCACAAGCGCCCAGAATTCATTGCCCATCGCAACTTCGCACCCATTGAGTGCTTACCAGATGACTGCTTGTCCAAGTCTTACCCTGTGGATTTGCCTTGGGCCAATGGCTTGCCTGCCAGTGCTTTGGTGACCACCGACGTTCCTTTTGACCAAACCAAAGAAGCCGCATGAGTTTGCACCTTCAACTGCAGCAGCGTGAGCGAGACAACCATCCCATACGCGTTGCGCTGATTGGCGCTGGCAAATTTGGCGCCATGTACCTAGCCCAAGTTCCGCGTACGCCGGGTGTGCATTTGGCAGGCATTGCAGATTTATCCCTTGCAAGCGCCAGAACCAATTTGGCCCGTGTAGGTTGGCCCGAGCATCAATCGCAGGCCAAGTCCTTGGACGATGCGTTCAAGCAGAGACAGACTTTTCTGACAGAAGATTGGCGCTCACTGGTGAGCGACCCCCGCATTGATGTGGTGGTGGAATGCACTGGCAACCCCATCGCAGCGGTCGAGCATTGCCTTGCTGCGTTTGATCACGGCAAGCATGTGGTCAATGTCACGGTGGAAGCCGATGCGTTTTGTGGCCCTTTGCTTGCAAGAAAAGCGGCCCTTGCTGGTGTGGTGTATTCCTTGGCGTTTGGCGATCAACCTGCGTTGATTTGTGATTTGGTGGATTGGGCGCGTACCTGCGGTTTTCCTGTGGTGGCGGCGGGTCGTGGTCACAAGTGGTTGCCGCATTTTTCGGAATCCACACCCGACACGGTATGGGGCAACTATGGTTTAACCCCAGAGCAAGCCAGCCGTGGCGGCTTGAACCCCAAAATGTTCAACAGCTTTTTGGATGTCTCCAAGCCCTCCATCGAAAGCACAGCCGTGGCCAACGCCACCGGTTTGGATGTCCCTAGCAACGGTTTGCTGTACCCGCCGGCCAGCGTGGAAGACATTCCATTTGTGACACGTCCCATCAGCGAGGGTGGTGTGTTGGAGCGCAAAGGCATGGTGGAAGTGATCTCTTCCTTAGAGGCCAATGGCCGAGTCATCCCTTACGACATTCGCATGGGTGTGTGGGTGACCGTGGAGGCTGAGACCGATTACATCAAGCACTGTTTTGAAGAGTACAACGCCCACACAGACCCCACGGGGCGCTATTTCACTTTGTACAAGCGCTGGCATTTGATCGGCCTTGAGGTGGGGATGTCGGTGGCCAGTGTGGCGCTTCGTGGTGAACCTACGGGGGTGGCTCAAA
The DNA here is from genome assembly GCA_945882755.1 of Bordetella parapertussis. Classification (GTDB taxonomy): domain Bacteria; phylum Pseudomonadota; class Gammaproteobacteria; order Burkholderiales; family Burkholderiaceae_C; genus Limnohabitans. The sequence goes on from CAMCWS010000001.1 coordinate 53,598, forward strand.
GCTGGAATGCGGATGTGGTTGCCACCGCCAAGCGTGATTTGCAAGCAGGGGAAACTTTGGATGGTGAGGGCGGCTATACCGTGTGGGGCAAGTTATTGCCCGCCACGACCTCTGCCAAGATGGGAGGCTTGCCACTGGGGTTGGCGCATCAAGTGAAATTGATCCGTGCGGTGAAAAAAGGCCAATCCCTTTGCTGGGACGATGTGGCCATGGACACCACCTTACCCGCCTACCGCATCAGAATGGAAATGCAAGAAATGTTTGCTGCCTAAGGTTTACCTTAGGAAGATTTTTTCTTCATCTCAGAACGCAGCACCTTCATCAGCAGCATCCATTCGCCGCCGTTTTGAACCGTGAAGGTGAATTTTTCGTTCATGCCATTGTTCATTTGAATTTCATGCCAGTTGGCAAACAATGACAAACCTTTGATACGCGTAGCGCTTTCGGTGAAAGAGATCTCGATATGGATAAAAGAGATGTCTTCATTGCTGTCAAAAGATTTGAAATACAAGCCGTCTGAGAGCAAATACAAAACGCCTGTGGGCAGTGTGAAGCGATTGGACGTGTTGGCAGGGCCATAGGCAATGATGGTTTTATTGATGAGTTCAACCGGAATGCTTTGCCGAATAATTTGCTGTGTATCGTTGGTTTTATAAAAGGCAAAGGCCAGGCCAAGTCCAATCGCCACCCATGCATAAAGTGCATTGCCCGTGAAAAGGAAAATGGCCAAAGCCACGAGCAAAAAAGGAGTGGATAAATCCAGACGCATCTCCCACGGGCCACGCGAGATGAGCAGCGAGCTGTTGTCCAGGGTGTTGGCCAAGATGAGCGGCGAAATATTGGGTTTTTCGTTTTGCACATGCGGCAGTTGCGAACCGCAGTTTTGGCAAAAAACATTTTCGCTAGGGTTGATGAAGTAGCAACTGGTGCAAATCATGGGGCGCTTTCAGAATTTGCGTGCATCAATGAGGTTTGTCTTTAGCTGGAGCGTCATGCTTGACGTCAGCACTGTGCTTGTCTGCAGCTTGTTCACCCTGCGAGACGCCGGGGGTGTCTCCATGCGCAGCGCTGTCATGCTTGGCCACAGCATCTGTTTTGGCGGGTTCATGCGACAAGAAGTTGTAGATGGCCAATGAACTCAGCACCACGGTCAAACCACACAACAGCCCAATGACAAAGATCATGAAGCTGCCGCCATCGCTGTCACTGTCCGACGAAGAGCTGGACCTGACGGATGTTTTCTCGGCTGTTTTTTTCTGTACTGCTTGAAGCTGGGCTTTCAGCTCGCTCATGCCAGCAGCCAAGGCCCCCATGTTTTTTTCCAAACTTTGTTGCGCTGCTTGGTGGTAAGCGTCGACACGTTTTTCAAGGTGTTCAATGACCTCATGTTGATCGTCTTTGAGATTTTCATTGTTTTGCGCCATGCTTTGCGCTAACAATTTATGGATCTCGATTTTTTGTTTCTCAAGTTGCAGCTTGAACTCTTCTGGCATACGTTGCGAATGCTGTTGTGCTTCATTTTGAGACAGCAGCGCGGCCAATTGGGTGAGCTGACTTTGCAAGCTGGTTTGTTGCTGCGCGACTTGACTCACCAAAGGCTCTAGCGGGTCGGGTTGGGTTTGCTGGTGGTTTTGTTGCTGCGAGGTGAGCGAAATGAAGTCCAGCAACAGGGAATGTTTTTCGAGTGTTTTCTTGATCTCTTGTTGGGTTTGTTCAAGCGCTTTGAGCCTGTCAGGTTCAATGCTTGGAGCCGCATCTTTGGGGGCGTGTGTAGGTACACGGGTATTGATCAATGGGCTAACGACAGTCTCAGGCGTGCTTTCGGCTGTCGATTCAGCAGGAGGCGTTGGTGCGACTTCGCTGACTTTAGGAGGCAACTCAAGATCGATGTCACGCATATCCGCCATGTGTTCAGGCGGACTGAGTGTGAAGCTCATTTCATCAACAGCTGTGGCTTCAACGGTTGTCTTAGTAAGCTCGGCAGAAGCTTCATCGGCCAAGGGGGGCTCAGCTGGCTTGGTGACGCGTTTGACAGGCGCACCGCACTTGCCGCAAAACTTGGCGGTGATTGAGATAGGTTTTCCACATGCAACGCAATCCATAGCTTTACCTAGTTAGTTTCTTTTGATGTGTAAATTCGGCAAGGTGAATACTTGCCAGTGCTGGCTTGGTTTTCTTCACAGTCTTTCCTTGCAATTTCTTCGGCTTTTTCTTGGCCTTTGTCAGTGACAGCGCCTGCACAGTAAGCGGTTTCGCCATCAAAACTGTAAACAAAAGCACGGAAGGGCTTGGCTGGGTCGTTTTCTCGCATGAAGCTTTCAAACAGTTTTTTGCATTTTCCTAGAAGTGGCGGGCGGTACAAATTCGCCAAAGGCGCGGGTTCGGCTCTGCCTGAAGGCGTTTCACCCATGCCAGCAGAATCAGCAGCGGGGGCTTCTTGGAGCGTAGGCTTGTCTTCTGTGTTGGGGGTTGTTACATCTAACAGCGACTGTGCAGGGCTTTGGGCAGGTGCGCCATGCATGTCAATGGTTTCCATACCAGCATTTTCAGGCTTCAAAAAGGAACGGGAATAGATGAACAAGGGGATATTGATAGAAGTCATCAATATCACCATGATCAGGTATTTGGTCATCCCTTTGGTGTTCATTTGTCAAAAAATCCAATAGTTACGAGAGTTTGCTAGCAAAACTTGTTCCACTTTAATCGGTTTCAAGCCCATTGACTTGAGGCCACGGCTGCGCAAGTATTGCTTGAGAAACCCAATGTGTATCATTTAGCATTCAAAATAAAACAAAAAACTGTGTTTTTATGTGGCTATGGCTTACCAAGAGGGGTTTTGTTATTAGAATCATTTTTTAGCATGAAAAAATTCTATTTTATTAACCCAAAGGTATGAAATGGCTGAAACAACCCCATCTGCAAGCAGTCTAATCATCGGAGAAGGTGTCACCTTTGTTGGCACCATCACCGCACCTGGGCGGGCCACTGTCAACGGCATTGTTTCCGGCGAAATCACCGTGCATGATTTGCATATCGGTACACAGGGCAGTGTGTCAGGAAGCATTGACGCGCACACCATTGATGTCCATGGCGTTTTGTCTCAGCACGTCGTTTGCCATGAGCACATCATGATTCACCGCAATGGTGCTGTGTCAGGAAAACTTGACTACGCAGAAATTGAGATTGAACGCGGCGGACAATTCATGGGTCAAATGACCCAGCATGAAACTAATCAAGTCAAGTCAACCGCAGACGTCACCAAGCCCCGTCCAAAGCCCTGATTTCCTCAGTTTAGGGGGCTTTCCCCTAGGGCGTTTATACCCCCCTGGTGCTATGATATTTGGCTTTCAGCCGGAGTTATTGCGAGCTGATGCTTAGCCAGTTAATGAGGAAGACATGACGACCCACCCCCCCTTTACCGGATCTGATGCTCAGGTCAACACTTCCGCTGTTGAAGAGATGTTTGCGGGTAAATCTGTCGCCTGTCCTTGTTGCAACGGTAATTTGACACCCAGCATGTTGCAACAAATCATGGACGACGCCAGTCGTTTAGAGGGCTTCAAAAAAGACTTTCGTGCCATTCCTACGGGTGGCTTGGGCATGATGATCGACCCCCATGCCCATATGACTGCTCGTACCACTGACGACTATGAAGCCATGGCCCAAGCAGGCATCGTGGCCGTCATCGAACCCGCCTTTTGGTTGGGGCAAATGCGTACCAATGTTGGCACTTTTGTTGACTATTTCTCCACCATCACAGGTTTTGAGCGTTTTCGCGCTGGACAATTTGGCATCCGCCATTACTGCACCATCGGTTTGAACCCCAAAGAAGCCAATAACGAAGCCTTGGCAGAGCAAGTGCTGGCTGTTCTGCCTCGCTACCTCACCAAGGAGGGCGTGGTGGCAGTGGGTGAAATCGGTTATGACGAGCAAACCCCCCAAGAAGACAAAGCCTTCCGTGCCCAAATTGAGATGGCCAAAGAGTACGACTTGCCCATCATGATCCATACGCCACACCGCGATAAAACCCGTGGCACCCAGCGCAGCATGGATGTGTTGGAAGAGCATGGCTTTGACCCCGCCCGATGTGTGATTGACCACAACAACGAAGAAACCATCCGCGAAGTGCTTGACAGAGGCTATTGGTGTGCATTCACCATTTACCCGTCCACCAAAATGGGTAATGAGCGTTTGGCCGCTTTGGTACAGCAGTATGGTTCAGAGCGTGTGATTGTGGATTCCTCCTGCGACTGGGGTGTCTCCGATCCCTTGGCCGTTCCCAAGACGGCGCGTTTGATGGCGGACAAAGGTATTTCTGCTGACATCATCCACAAAGTGGTTTATAAAAATGCCTTGGCGGTTTATGGCCTCAACGGCGAGATGAAAGAAGAGCATTGGCTCAAACCCCAAGCCATCGATCAACGTACGCTTTACGAAGGAAACTCCGTTTTGCGTGGTCAGGAGCCCAAAGTCCATACGCGTGAAGTTGACGCCAACGTGATCCGCTGACCGGATCAACTGTTGACTTTTGGGGTTTTCATATATGCAGCCGCTGATCGTTCTCAACATCGTGGGTCTCACACCCCGCCACCTTGGTGCCAATACGCCGCGCTTATCGGCGTTTGCCCGTCAAGGTGCCATGCGGCCGTTAACCACCACCTTACCCGCAGTCACTTGCACCGCACAAGCTACCTTCATGACCGGATTGCCGCCAGACCAAACCGGTGTGGTGGCCAACGGTTGGTTGTTTCGTGACCTTTGTGAAATTTGGTTTTGGCGTCAGTCCAACCGCTTGGTCAGTGGCGAAAAAATTTGGGAAGCCGGCAAAGCACGTGACCCGCAATTCACCTGCGCCAATATGTTCTGGTGGTACAACATGGCGTCAAGCCATGATTACGGTGCCACCCCCAGACCGATTTACAAAGCTGATGGTCGCAAACTCCCCGACTGCTTTACCGTCCCCACCGATTGGCGCGACAAATTAAGCGCCCGATTGGGGAAGTTCCCGTTGTTTAGCTTTTGGGGACCCAATACCAATATTGCTTCCACCCGCTGGATTGCCAAGGCGTCGGAACTTGCTATCACCGACTTTGATCCCACGCTCACCATGGTCTATTTGCCGCATCTCGATTACGACATGCAGCGTTTTGGCCCCAATGAAAACCACCCAGCTGTGGCCAAGTCTTTGCAAGAGGTCGACCAAGTAGCTGGCGACTTGATCGACTTTGCCCAAAAGCATGGTCGACAGGTGATGGTGTTGTCCGAGTACGGCATCACCGAGGTAGATCGCCCGATTCACATCAACCGTGAAATCCGTCGCCAAGGTTGGCTGCAAGTGCGCATGGAAGATGGCCACGAAATGCTAGACCCCACCACCTCCAAAGTGTTTGCGGTCGCCGATCACCAAATCGCTCATATCTATATACGCGACGCTTCACTGATACCTCAAGTCAAAGCCTTGCTGCTGGCCATGCCGGGGGTGGAGTCTGTGTGGGACAAAACCGAACAAGCCGCCCACCATATTGCGCATGAGCGAAGCGGTGAATTGGTGGTCATGTCGGATGCACGCTCTTGGTTTACTTATTACTTTTGGCTCGATGACGCTTTGGCCCCAGACTTTGCCCGCACGGTCGAAATCCACCGCAAAGCAGGTTACGACCCCGTGGAGCTGTTCCTAGACCCGAAGTTGGCTTTTCCCAAGCTCTACATTGTCTGGAAACTGGTGAAAAAGCTTTTAGGCTTTCGCATGTTGTTGGACGTCATTCCTTTGGACGCCAATCTGGTCAAAGGCTCGCACGGTCGGCCCACCGATGACCCGCTGGACGGGCCTTTGGTCATGAGCGATGTGCCCCATTTGCTGCCAGACACGGTCTCGGCCACCGACATCAAAGCGATTGCACTGAAGCACATTTTTGGTGCTTCGACATGACCGATGTCTTAACCCCCCATACCCGAATTCAAAAAGAGGAAGCTGTTATGAATGCGCGAGCACCATCTCATGAAACCCTAGAGCCTGATACGGTCAGCGACAGCGTACAAGTGCAAAGTTTTGCCGTTGAATACGCCTACCCGGTGGTTTTCACACGAAATGCATTTGACCCCGCCAATTCCCACTTGCTAGACGTTTTGCAGCGCCGTGAAGCCTACAAACGCCACCGTGTAGCAGTGTTCATTGATGGCGGCGTGGCCGCGGCCTTGCCGGATTTGCACGGCCAAATCCAAGCGTATTTCCAAGCCCACGCACAACATATCGAACTGGTGGGTGAAGCAGTGGTTTTGCAAGGCGGCGAAGCCTGTAAAAACGACCCTGAATTGATTACCAATTTGTTGAAAATTTTGTCGGACAAGGCCATTGACCGTCACTCCTATGCCTTGGCCATTGGTGGCGGTGCCATCATGGACGCGGTGGGCTATGCTGCGGCCATCTTCCATCGAGGTGTGCGCCATATCCGCTTCCCCACCACCGTGCTGGGTCAAGACGACAGCGGCGTCGGTGTGAAAAATGCCGTCAACTGGTTGGGTTTGAAAAACTTGGTGGGTACTTTTGCGCCTCCTTGGGCTGTCATCAATGACGGCGTTTTCATTGACTCACTGCCCGAGCGCGAAAAGCGTTGCGGCATGTCCGAGGCGGTCAAAGTCTCGCTGATTCGCGACGGTGCATTCTTTACTTGGCTGGAAAACAATGCCCAAGCCTTGGCGCGTTTTGATATTGTGCCTTTGTCTTACCTCATCAAACGCTCAGCCCAAATTCACATGAACCAAATCGCCTTGGGCGGCGACCCCTTCGAGTCCGGCTCAGCCCGTCCTCTGGACTATGGCCACTGGGTCGCCCACAAGCTCGAGCGTATGACCCATCAGCACGAACTAAGCCACGGTGAGGCGGTGGCGATTGGTGTTGCCATGGACGCCCATTACTCCGTGTTGGCTGGTTTGTTGCCTGCAGGTGAAGACCTGCGGGTGCATCGCTTGCTCACCACGCTGGGCTTCAAACTCTGGAACGACCAACTCGAAACCCGCAACGCCCAAGGCCGACTCGCCGTGTTGCAGGGTTTGGCTGATTTCCGCGAGCATTTGGGCGGTGAGCTCACCATCACTTTGCTGGCTGGCATTGGCAAAGGCATCGAGGTTCACGAAATCAATGACGATTGGGTCACCCAATCTATCGCTTGGCTCAAACAACGCAGCTGATCGCATGCAGCTGAAACGGCTTGCCGCCCAACCCCATCTCACCTACTGCACCAATATCCATGCAGGGGAAAGCTGGGATGAGGTAAGCCAAAGTCTCAACGCTTTTGTGCCTGCCATTCGCGATGCTGTCGCCGATGGCGCACCCATGGGCATTGGTTTGCGTTTATCGGGTCAGGCCGCTTTCAGCTTGCATGAACCCGGCGTTTTGCAAACCTTTCAAGCGCAGCTGAAATCGCTCAACGCCTATGTCTTCACACTGAACGCCTTTCCCTACGGCACCTTCCACGGTGTGCCGGTCAAGCAAGACGTGTATGCCCCCGATTGGACCCATGCAGAGCGTGTGCGCTATACCTTGGCTTGCATTGACATATTGGCTGCGCTGTTGCCCCAAGGCGTTGACGGCAGCATCTCCACCGTGCCTGTGGGCTTCAGAGGCGCTTGCGATGCACCTGAGGCCATGCCCAAGGTTGTGAGCCATTTGTTGCAGTGCGTGGCGCACTCGGTGGCCATCAAGCGGCAAACGGGTAAGCACATTGCTTTGGCCTTAGAGCCAGAACCGGCTTGCTATTTGGAAACCACCCAAGAGGCTTCGCACTTCATCCAAACCCATGTTCGCAGCCCGCAGGCCGTGGCTGAACTGGCACAGACCTTGGCGTGTTCCCACGAGCTTGCTCGGCAAGCCTTGGCAGAGCATCTGGGTGTGTGTTTCGATGTTTGCCACAGCGCCGTGGAGTTTGAAGATCCCGCGCTTGCTTTAGATGAATTGCGTCAAGCAGGCATAGCCATACCCAAAATCCAACTCAGCAGCGCGGTTCGCATTTCCCAAATGACCGAGGCGCAACTTCCAACGGTGCAGGGATTTGACGACGCGGTGTACCTGCACCAAGTGGTGGTTCAACAGGCAGGGCAAATCACTCGCTATGTGGATTTGCCCGAAGCTGTTGCAGCTTTCCATGCAGGTCAGGCCCAAGGTGAATGGCGTGTGCATTGCCACGTGCCGGTTTTTTTGCAGGATGCAGGGTCAATTTCCACCACCCAAGCGCAGTTGCTGCAAACCTTGGAGGCGTGCAAGCGCGAAGGTTTTTCATCGCACCTAGAGGTAGAAACCTACACTTGGGATGTGTTGCCCGATGCGCTCAAGACCGATTCCAAGGCCCAAGCCATCGCTCGCGAACTGCTGTTTGTTAAAAAGGTCTTGCTGGCATGAATACCCCACGCACTGGATTTACCACTTATTTAAAGATTGGGCGAGTGTCCAATTTGCCCACCGTCTGGACCAATGTACTGGCTGGCGCTTTTTTGTCAGGCCATGCGGCTGATGTGCCCACCTTGCTGTGGGTGATGCTGGCCATCACCTTGTTTTACACGGGGGGCATGTACCTCAATGACGCGTTTGACGCGGATATCGATGCGCGTGAACGCCCCAGCCGTCCCATTCCCTCAGGTCAAATTTCAGCCAAGGCGGTGTCCGCCATCGGCTGCGCCATGTTGATGGGCGGTATTTTTATCGTCGCTCCCTATGGTGTGCTGGCGGTTCAAGCGGGTGCGGCTTTGAGTTTGGCCATTCTTTTGTACAACGCTTGGCACAAGGGTAATGTGTTGTCTCCCGTCATCATGGGGAGCTGCCGCGCCTTGGTGTATGCCTTGGCGGCTTGGGTGTGTTTGCCGCAGTCACCCGACGCTTTGCTGTGGGGCATGTTGGCTGTTTTTGCGCATATTGCGGGCTTGACCTATGCGGCAAAACAAGAAAGCTTGGACCGCATTGACCGTCTTTGGCCCTTGTTTATTTTGGTGTTGCCCTTTGCGATTTTTGTGCCCAATTTCGAATTGACACCCTTGGCATTGATGGCCTTGCTCTTGTTGGCTGTGGCGGATATTTTGGCGGTGCGTTTGCTCGCCTTGCGTCGCCAAGGCGGGGACGTGCCTAAGGCTGTGGCGCAACTGATTGCGGCTTGTGCTTTGCTAGACGCTGCCGCCGTGGCTTTCGCAGGGGGCAGTTGGCCTTGGGTAGCGGCATGTGTACTAGCGTATGTGGCTTGTCGTTTGTTTCAAAAATTCATTCCTGGCACTTGATCGCGTATGTCTCTTCAACATCACCATTTGTCACCCGCCGCCATTCCTCAGGCCATTGACTTGCTCAGTGCTTGGTTGAAGAAGCGTTTGTCCACCGAAGCCTTTGCATGGTTTGACACCGAGTTGCGTGGCTTGCAAACCCAAGCCGAGCAAGCTCGCTGGTTCAAGGCCCTGGGAATGGCACCGCGCAAGCTTGGCAAGGCGGATTTGCAGCCCACGCAGTCCGAGTTGCAAGCCGCACAAGCATTGCGTCAGGGCCTTGACCCCACCGAGTGGAGCGTGGACCAAACAGCCCGGATTGCCTTTACCCTGGCTTTTTACCAAGGCGATGAGGCAGGTTTTGTGCAGCAAGTGGCCATGTTGGTGGACACCTCCGAAATCAACGAACTGCTGGCCATCTTCCGTGGTTTTGCGCTGTTTCCCCACCCCGAGGCCTTGGAGCCCAAAGCCCGTGAGGCGATTCGCTCAACCATGCGGCCGGTGTACGAGGCCTTGTCGCATCGCAACCCTTACCCGTTTGAGTTTTTCGATGAAGCGGCATGGAACCAGATGATCGTCAAGGCGTTTTTCTTGGATTCTTCCATTTGGCAAATCCAAGGCGTGGACGACCGCTACAACGCGGACTTGTCTGAAATTTTGATTTCCTTGGTGCAAGAACGCTGGGCGGCAGGACGCTTCATTGCGCCCGAGATTTGGCGCTGTGCTGTGCCCCATGCCAACCCAGAAGGGGTGGCGGTCATTTTGCAAGCCTTGGCTGGAAAAGCTTTGGAGCGTGAGCTGCAAGTGATGGCCAAGATGTGCCTGAGTCACCCTACGCTGTGCGCTCCCGAGGTGGTGCAAGCGGTCAAGGCCAAGTCGTGGGCTGTAGACCCCAACAGCTTGCCTTGGTCCAGCTTCGCATCTGCTTCTTATTAAACTTTTGGCGAACAGATCTTGAACAATTCTTTAGACAAATCAGCCTGTGCAGATCAGGCAGGCAAAGTAGCCCCCGTCATCAACCGCAGCCGCTGCGAGGGCAAGGCCGACTGCGTCGCTGTCTGCCCCTATGGGGTGTTTGAGGTGCGCCAATTCACTTGGGAAGAGTTAGGTGACATTTCTTTGCGTGGACGCTTAAAGGCTTGGGCGCATAAGCGAATGCAAGCCGATGTGGTGTCGCCCGATGCCTGCCATGCCTGCGGTTTATGCCTGAAGTCTTGTCCAGAGGACGCCATCACCTTAGAAAAATTCATCCCCTAAACGTGGTTTGCGACAGGTCAAAAAAAACCTGCTGGTTTCAGCAGGTTTTTTATTGGAGGTGCGAAACACGTTTGAGTACATCAAGGTATGAATTGATCACCCATGATGTAGGCTGTTACGCCAATGCGTTGTTGTTGGTTAAATACTGCCTTCCAACCGGGCATTTTGCGAAAACCGTTGGTGACGCGGTCGTACACAAATTCAGCTTGGTACGCGGAGGGCTTGAGCTTGGGCGCTTTGCCAGGGTAAGCGCTGTCGCCGTGGCAATGACGACATTGGCTATCCCATACTTGTTTGCCTGACTCAACATAGGCAGGGTCTTTGATCATGGCGGCTGTGAATACGGGAACAGGTTCATCCTTGGCAGCAGCTTCTTGAGACCAAACGGAGGTGCTTGCTGAGCCAAAGGCCAGCAGGGTTGAAACACACAGCATCAGCGGTGCGCGTCGAATTGAGAAAAGAGGAGAGCGTGAAGTTTTCATGACATCAGTATATGCAAAAAAAAACTGCCACCCATGTCGCACAGATGGCAGTTTTCGACATTAGCTTACAAAATTATTTAGCAATAACTTTGTAGATGGTGTCTTGCGAGCCGTTGGGGCCAGTGGTGACGGAAGTCAAAGCATAGACGTCACCTTTAGCATCTTGAGCGAAAGCATTGATGTAAGGGACCTTGCCGTTGGGAGTTCCACCTTGGACTTCAACAGAAGCAACTTCCATGGACCATTTGCCATCAGAACCTTTGGTACCGATGAAAATTTGGCCGTCGTTTTCAGCAAAGCCTTTGCTCCAGTCGCCGAAGATGTACTTGCCTTTAGAGCCAGTGCCATCGCCGCGTGAAACATAGCCGCCGGTCACGGAGATGCCTTTGCAACCGTTAGGAACGGCTGTGCAGTTGGCGTATTCCATGATGGAAGCAGTGATGCCAGACTTGTCGCAGCTAGCGGGATGGTTGTCAGGCTCTGCCCAGTTGAAGCAGCGCATCACACCTTCCACACGACGCCAGCCCAAGTTTTGGCCTTTGTCGATCGCTTTGATGGCTTCCCAGCTGTTTTGCTGCACGTCGCCGCAATACAGGGTGGTTCCACCAGCTTGGTCGAATGAACATCTCCAGGGGTTACGCAGACCGTAAGCCCAGATTTCTGGCAAAACGTCTTTCTTGCCGACAAATGGATTGTCAGAAGGAACGCCGTAAGGCTTGCCGTCGGAACGGGCATCAACGTCGATACGCAGGATTTTGCCCATGGCGGTGGTCAAGTCTTGACCGTTACCGATCAAAGGATTGTGGCCAATGCCCCAGTCGTTGGCATAGCCGCCGTCACCGGAGGAGATGTACAACTTCTTGTCAGGACCAAAGCCAATCCAGTGACCATTGTGGTTGAACTGGGGCCAGCTGATGGAGTGGATACGACGTGCTGAAGACATATCTGCAGCGTTTTTGTCGCCTTTGGAGACGGTGTACTCTTCAACCACGTTGCTGTGGTTGTACCAAAGCATTTGACCCAAATCGGCTTGGTAGTCCAAGTGAGCTGAGTAAGCCACATAGAACTTGCCGTTCGATTTGAAATCGGGGTGGAAAGCCAAACCCAACAAACCGCGCTCGTCGAAGTCAGCCATCAGTGGAACGATTTTGCTGCGGATGTCGAGGAAGGTACCAGTGATTTTGCCGTTTTCAAGGATCTTGATACGACCGTTTTGTTCTGTGATGAACATGCGGCTATCACCGGCAGGTTGCACCATGGACAGCGGCGTGTTGATACCGCTGACTACTTTTTCCAACTTGACGCTAGGACCGGCGTGTACTGCCGAGCCAAAGGCCATCAATGTAGTCGCAGCAATCGCCGCAACCAGTTTAAGTGCACGCATTAGAGAACTCCTCATCTTTGTGAATTGAACGTAACAACCCCGACTTGCTACTGCTAAGAAAACTTAGCAACCCTGTCCTGAGGCTGCACCCTTTAATCAGGCGGATGAATAATAGAACTCTTGTAATGCCCTTTGCATAGGTGTTAACTCTATGCTAGGTATTTGCAGGGAATCTTTTTTTGGTGTAGTGTTTTAGGCAAGGGTCTTGGAGGTGGTATTTACGTTTTTGGAGGGGGCGATTGTGTTTACCCTGCTTCGCACTTCCAAGTTGCTGCCCCCATGCGTCATTCTGGTGAGTAGGCGGCAGTAAATTAATTCCAAAGAATTCAAAAAGAACCCAAGCATTCCAAAATGTGAGCATTTAAAAAGATTTTGCTCTGATTTGTCATCCGTGTCCCATGCTGGGGCGTTGAAAGCAGCAAGATTGTTAACCCATGGCCCCCATGATCAAGTCACACCCAGACCAGACCTCAAAGACCGCCGAGTCAACAGGCAACGGCGCTTACGTTCCTTCGGAAAACACCCCCATCCGCAATACTTTCGAGCGTATTCGCAGCCAATTGGCGCAAGAGGCCGAACAAAAAAGCCGTCCTGTCTCTCGTTTGTACCCTGGCCTACGTGCCCTTCGCGCTTAAATCAATTTAATTTTCAAACCCGTCAAAGGAAGGTCATAGCGGCTTTCCCACTGCTGGCCAGACTTTAAAGGCCACGCGTCTGTCCAAGTCCCCGTTGTAATCACATGCCCCGCCTGCACATCAGGCGCCCCAGGGCATAGTCGCAGGGCTTTCAAAAAATGCAGCAAAGCCATCAAAGGGCTGTCCAGTACGTTGCTGGCGTGTCCCGTCTCCACCGTTTTCCCCTCGTGCATCAGTTGCAGCGACATGCCCGAGAGCAGGGCATGCAACGCTGCGCCATCGGCTGCCACCTCGCGTACCGCTAAGGGCTTGCCCACCAACAAGTGGGCATGCAGTCCGCTGTCGGTCACGGTGTCGGCCACTTTGAAGCGCCAATCTGCCGCATGGGACTGCACGATTTCGAAGCCGCAAGCCATCCACTCGATAGCCTCAAACAGGCTTTGCGGGTTCAAGTCATCAGCGGGGGTGCTGCGCATCCCAAACACCAACTCAGGTTCTAGGCGCGGCTGGCTCATGTGGCTGATGTCGACCCAGCCCTCGCCCTGTGCATCGGCGTGGGTGAGGGTGGTGTTCCACACCGTGCCCCAAATGGGCTCGAACACTTGGTAGCGCTCCCAAATGCTGCGGTTGGTGAAACCAATTTTGAAGCCGCGTGGCTGTTCGCCGCGCTGCACGCGCAACTGGCGTACTTGCAAAGCGGTTTGGTAGGCCAGTGCCACATCGTTGGGAATGGCGGCCACGCTGTCAGCAGGCCACAGGGTGCCTTGGTCGAGGTGCTGCAAAAGTGTGTCGGGTGTCATGGTGGGTGCTTGTGAGGGGGAGGGCGCAGACTATCATCGCCCATGGCCATCAAATCTACCATTTACAAGGCGCAGCTGCAGATCGCCGACATCGACCATGGCTATTACGCCGACCATGCGCTCACCTTGGCGCGGCATCCCAGCGAGACCGATGAGCGCATGATGGTGCGGCTTGTCGCCCTCGCCATGAACGCCCATGAGGTGCAAGACCTGTGTCAAGGCGACGCGGTGCTGGCGTTTGGCGCGGGTTTGTCCGACCCCGACGACCCCGATGTATCGATCACTGATTACACGGGACGCAAACGGGTGTGGATAGAGGTGGGGCAACCCGAAGAAAAGCCCATGCTGCGGGCTTGCAGCAAGTCTGATCGCGTGCTGGTGTACGCCTTTGCCCATTCAGCCGATATTTGGTGGCGTGGCATAGAGAACAAATTGCATCGCCAAGAGAAGCTGAAAGTGATGCGCATTCCTTCTGAGGCCTCGCAAGCCATGGCCGCCATGGCCGAGCGCAGCATGCAATTGCAAGCCACCATTCAAGAGGGCGGTATGACGCTGAGCAGCCATTTGGGTAGCGTGCATTTCGAGACGGTGGTGTGGCGCTGAACACGCCTACTGAGCGCTGGGCAGCTCGTCCCAACGGGTGGTAAAGCGTGGCGAGCGGTTAGCGCTGCGCATACGCCAGTCGCGGCTGGTGCCAGTGGCTGCCAGATGGATGGTGTCACGCCCGAAATGCAGGTTCAGGCGATCGAGTGTTTTCATCAACTCAGCGTCACGTGTTTGTGTGGTGGTGTCTGTGAACAAGCCGTGTTGCTGACGCCGTGCTTCGCTTAAGGCGGTCAGCATCACCCCCGCTTTTTTGTAGGCAAACCCAGCGCGAAATATTTTGCGCAAAGCCACCCACACCGCGTCGCTGAGCAAACGGGAGTCGTCGCTGGGTTCGGGCAAAGGTACCAAGAAACTGGCGTTGTACTGCGGTTCATCGGGCTTGAAGGGGTTGGTGCGGATGAAGACGTGAACAGCGCCAGCCAGCGACTGCTGGGCCCGCAGTTTTTCACCTGCCCGTGCCACATGCGCACTGAGGGCTTCGCGCAATTCCACCATGCTATGTACCGCTCTGCCAAAGCTGCGTGAGGCCATGATTTGCTGCTTCGGCGGGGTGATGTCTTCCAGCCCCAAGCAACTGACGCCACGCAACTCGCACACGATGCGCTCCATCACCACGCCAAAGCGCTCACGCAAGCGGGCAGGCGGTGTGTTGCGCAGGTCGAGCACCGTGTGTATGTCCATCTCGGCCAAGCGCCGCGCTGTTCGATGGCCCACGCCCCAGACCTCGCGCACCTCGGTTTGCGCCATCCAGTCTTGGCGCTCGGGGCGTGAGAGGGCGTTTAAATCGCACACACCTTCAAACACCGCTTGCTTCTTGGCCAAATGGTTGGCGAACTTGGCCAAGGTTTTGGTCGGGCCTATGCCCACGCACACCGGCAAGCCGGTCCACTGGCGAATGCGTTGGCGCATCTGCCGACCCAAGGCCACGCCGCCGCCGTGCAGCGGCAGCACTTGTTCGACGCGCAAAAAGCTTTCATCGATGCTGTAGACCTCGAGGTCTGGCGCGTAGTCACGCAAGATGTCCACTACCCGTTGGCTCATGTCAGCGTACAGCGTGTAGTTGGAGGAAAGCGCTTCGATGCCATGCAACAGCGCCAAATCTTTGAGGGAGAACCAAGGTGCACCCATCTTCACGCCCAGGGCTTTGACCTCGTTGGAGCGAGCCACCGCGCAGCCATCGTTGTTGGAGAGCACCACCATGGGGATGTTGTGCAGGCGCGGTTGAAATACGCGTTCACAGCTGACATAGAAATTGTTCACATCAACCAGCGCAAACTGTGCGGGTGTGTTCATGCCTAGCCCCCGCGTGTCAAGCGCCGCACCACGCCGACCACCACGCCCCAAACCTCCAAAGGCCGCTCGGCATTCAGCATGATGGCTTGGTAAGCTGGGTTTTCGGGGCGCAACTCGAGGCGTCCGTGTTGCTGGTGCAAGCGCTTGATGGTGTAGTCGCCTTCAACCACGGCGATGACGATGTCGTTGTGCCGCGCTTGCAGCGAGCGGTCCACCACCACTTTGTCGCCATCTTCAATGCTGGCACCGCGCATGGAGTCGCCACGCACATTGAACATGAAGGTGGCGGGCTTGTGGCGAACCAAGTAGTCGTTGAGGTCGAGGCTGTCTTCGGTGTCGTCGGCGGCGGGTGAAGGAAAGCCGGCCGACATGCGGTGCAGCAGCAGGCGCAGCGGCGTGCCGCTGGGGTGGTTTTGCAGGGCTTGGGGGTGTTGGTGCAGGGTGTGCATGTCAAGAGAGGATAAATACTGTATAAAAACACAGTTTAACGGAGTTTAATCAGGGGCATGGGGCAGGGTTTGCGGTGTGCGGTGCTATCCTGCACGCCCCAGCAATGCCTCCCAACCGCTTTGTAGACAAGGTTTTCACCATGACGATTCCCTCCCTGATGCGCTTCATCGACCACGGCAGTGGCGGTGCCCCCGAGGTTTTGCAGGCCGCCCAAACCGGCGTTCCTGTGCCGGCCGTTGGCGAGGTTTTGGTGAAAGTGGCTTATGCAGGAGTTAACCGTCCTGACTGTTTGCAGCGCAGTGGCCGCTATCCGCCCCCACCAGGCGCTTCGCCGATTTTGGGCTTGGAAGCCTCGGGCCATGTGGTGGCGCTGGGCGAGGGCGTGACCCGCTGGAAGGTGGGCGACGCGGTATGCAGTTTGGCCAATGGTGGCGCTTATGCCGAGTACGTCAGCATCCCCGAGGGGCAAGCTTTGCCTGTTCCCAAGGGGTTCAGTCTGTTGCAAGCGGCAGCCTTGCCCGAAAACTATTTCACCGTCTGGACCAATGTGTTTCAGCGCGGCCATTTGCAGGCAGGTGAAACCTTCTTGGTGCATGGCGGGTCTTCTGGCATTGGTTTGACGGCCATCCAATTGGCCAAAGCCTTTGGCGCCAAAGTGCTGTGTACCGTGGGCAATGCTGACAAGGTGGCGGCTTGTCTCAAGGCGGGTGCCGATGTGGCCATCGATTACCGCCAGCAAGATTTTGTCGCCCAAGCCCTTGCCGCCACCGAGCAAAAAGGCGTGAACATCATTTTGGACATGGTGGGCGGCGACTATATGCAGCGCAATTTGCAAACGCTCGCCATTGACGGCCGCTTGGTGCAAATCGCGTTTTTACAGCCCTCGAAAACCGAGGTGGACTGGATTGCGCTGATGGTCAAGCGCCTGACCTTCACCGGGTCCACCTTGCGCCCCCGCAGCGCGGCTGACAAAGCGCAAATGGCCCACGAATTGAAAACGCAGGTGTGGCCCTTACTGGAAAAAGGCCAAGCTTTGCCCGTGATTCACCAAGTGTTCGATCTCGACCAAGCCGCGCAAGCCCATGCGCTCATGGAGTCGTCTACCCACATCGGAAAAATCATGCTGAAGGTGGCGGGGGGCTGAGTCTGCAGCTGCTGCAGCTGCCGTAAAGCGTGAGTTCATGGCTGTCCACTTGAAAGCCATCAGGCGCGAGTTGTTGCAAGTTGCCCGGGCAGTCGTGTATGTCGTACACCTTGTCGCAAAGTGTGCAGTGGAAATGGTGATGGTGGTGGTGGTGCGATGTCTCGTAGCGGGGGTTTTCGCCCGGCAGGTAGACCGTGCCAATCAGGCCATTTTCAAGCAGCGACTTGATGTTGCGGTACACCGTGGCGATACCCATGCCCGGCGCCTCTGCCGTTGCGGCATCCAAAATTTCTTGAGCCAATAAGGGACGTTCGGCGGCTTTGATCGCGTTGAGGATGGCCGTGCCTTGTTTGGTGATGCGTTCCATAGGATGAGCTGTTTATGTGATAATGAATTATCATTATCGTGTAACGGAGGATTCCATGGACCGATTTTCACCCCAAAACCAAGTTCTCGACGCCAAGCGCTGGGGCTTGGTCATCTTGTTCTTTCAGGTGCTTCATTCACAAGCCCAAAACATACCTGTCGCAAATCCCGAGCGCTTGCAACAAGTGACGGTGACGGGCAACGCCTTGGGTAACGCCGAGGGCATACAAGCCGTGCAAGTCCTGCAAGGCGAGGAGTTGCTCATGCATTCTCAAAGCACCTTAGGTGAAACATTGGCAACCACCCCTGGCGTGAGCGGCAGCTATTTCGGCCCCAATGCCAGCCGTCCCATCATCCGTGGCATGGACGGCGACAGGATCAAAATCTTGAACAACAGCGCAAGCTCGCACGATGTGTCTGCGCTGAGCAATGACCATGCAGTGCCGTCAGACCCTTTGACGGTTGAGCGCATCGAGGTGCTGCGTGGCCCCTCGGCCATCATGTACGGCGGCAGCGCTGTGGGGGGCGTGGTGAATTTGATCGACAACCGCATTCCTACACAGCCCATGGAGGGCTTGAGCGGCAAGGCCGATGTGGGTTGGTCCACGGTCAACAAAGAGTCCCGCGCCGCGGTCATGCTCGAATCTGGCAACGAGCGTTATGGCCTGCATGTGGATGCCTTCGGCAGGCACAGCGGCGACATGGGTGTGCCCGATACCTTGGCTTGCGAAAAGCCGGGTTCTAGCGCCTCAGCCAAGGCCATTTGCAATTCGGCCAACACCAGCCGAGGCTATGCCTTGGGCGGCTCGGTCTTTTGGGACAAAGGTTATCTGGGCTTGTCGGGCACGCACTACAACAGCACTTACGGCACGGTGGCCGAGGATACGGTGACCATAGGCATGCAAAGCGATCGCTATGCCTTGGAAACTGAAATCCGCCATCCACTAAGCGGCTGGGACAACATGCGGATGCAGTTCACCAACACCGATTACCAACACACGGAATACGAATCGGGTGAGGTTGGGACGGTGTTCAGCCAAGAGGGACAAGAGCTGCGCTGGAGCGCCAAGCACCAAGCCGTGGCCAGCCCATGGGGACAGTGGCAAGGGGTTGTCGGCTGGCAAGGTGAAGACAGCCGCTTTGCAGCCAATGGTGACGAGGCCTTCATGCCGTCTACCAAAACACGGCAATCAGCGATTTACTTGGTTGAAGAGCTGAAAAAACCATGGGGAGGTTTCAGTTTTGGGCTGCGTTCCGAAGCGGTCAAAGTCAATGGCGATACCTTCGATCCAGAGGGCGATGGGTCGACCCGTTACTCTGCCGCAACGTCCAACACGTTTTCCCCTATCAGCAGTTCTTTGGGCGTTTTGTACAAGCTCAGTTCCGATGTGTCGCTCAAAGCCCATTGGGCGCGTACCGCACGGGCGCCCAAAGACTATGAGCTGCGTGCCGACGGTGTGCATGTGGCGACCTCCGCTTATGAGCAAGGCTCGGTCGCTTTGCAAACCGAAAAAGCTCGTCAGATGGACATCGGCATGGAATGGGGGCAGGGGCCGCACACTGCCAGCCTGAATTACTTTGACAACCGCTTTAGCAATTACATCGGTTTGAATGCCACAGGCGATGTGGTGAATGGCTCTGGCGTTGTCGGTGGCGATGGTACAGATGGCGATGGTGAAAACGCGGGTCCTTGTACCAGTGCAGACACCGATAACGATTGCTGGGACAAGTATGCGTTTAGCGCAGTGCGAGCCCAGTTCAAAGGCTGGGAAGCCATGGCGCAGCTGCGTTTAAGTGGCAGCAGCGGCTTGTTTCCAGCCATCGATGGGCTTGCCTTGTGGGATCTCAAATTACGGGCGGATTCCGTTCGTGCCAGCAACCTTGACACGGGAGAAGCCTTGCCGCGTATCGCACCCGTTCGTTTGGGGGCGAGCTTGTCAAGGCAATCGGGGCCTTGGCGTTGGTCGCTGGGGATGGACAAGGCACAAGCCCCACGCTTGGCGTCCACTCAGAAGGCCACTGCCGGTTACACCTTGTGGAACACCCAACTCAGTTACCGACAAACCATTCAAGCCAACCAAGCTGTGTGGTATCTCAAGCTTGACAACCTGACCGACCAATTGGCTTATCCCGCCACCTCTGTGTTGACCACCACCGCTGCAGACACGGTGACGGGCCGTCCCAAGGCGCCATTGCCTGGCAGAAACATCAAATTGGGTTTGCAACTTTATTTCTAAAAGACTTCTCTGAGACCCTTGGATATGACACTGGTTTGGATTTTGTTGGCGTGTGTGCTTTCCACGGTGGGGAGCATGCTCGTCGCTTTTTGGGCGGCCCATAAAGTGCCCAATAAAGTGCTGTCCTTGATGGTGGCTTTTTCAGCTGGAACCATGCTGTCTGCCGCTTTGCTGGATGTGCTACCCGAGGCCTTAGAAAACGAGGGTGTAGACCCCCATCGCTTGTTTGGGGTGCTACTCATTTCCTTGCTAGGGTTTTATTTTTTGGAACGAAGCGCTTTGTGGCGACACCACCATGCTGGTGTATTGCCTACACATATCGGTGCAGAGCGGGGATTGCTGCCTGCAAGCTACGCCTTGATGGTCGGGGACGGCGTGCATAATTTTGTCGATGGATTGTTGATTGCAGGCGCCTTCATGGCTGACCCTTGGTTGGGCGTGACCACCACAGCAGCCATCTTTGCCCATGAGTTGCCGCAAGAAATTGCAGAATTTGCCATTTACTTTTCTTCGGGCTGGTCCAAAGGCAAAGCTTTGCGCCTCAACCTGATGGGAGGCTTGAGCAGCTTGCTGGGCGCTGGTGTGGGTTGGATGTTGTTAGAGCCAGGCCCCAGCATTTCTTACGTTTTAATGATCACTGTGGCCAGTTTTACCTATATATCTTTGACCGATTTGGTCCCCTATTTACACAAAAAACATGCGCAAGATGGTTTTTTTCGTCAAACTGCGCTGCTTTTGCTGGGCGTTGCTTGGCTGCCCGCCTTGGCCATGTGGATGCCCCATTGATTTCCCCCGCCAAGCTGATGATCTTCTAGAATGGAAAACATATGAAACACACACTTTGTAGCGCTTTCACGGTGGCAGTCTTACTCCAAGGCACTTATGCGCTGGCCGGTGACAAGCACGCAGCTCATTCCCATGGCGTGGGCAACTTGGAGCTGGTGGTACAGGGCGGCACGGTCAAAGCCAGCTTTGAAATCCCCATGGAAAGTCTGCTGGGCTTTGAGCACCTGCCACGTACACCAGCGCAAAAAAAAGCCATGGCTGATTTGCAAACTGCGACTGCTCAAGCCAGTTATTTCATCAACTTGCCTGCGGCGGCGGACTGTCAGCCCAAGTCTTTGCAAGTCAACGCCGATATGTTCAACGGTAAAAAGTCCGAGCACAGCGACTTGGATGCCGAGCTTGAATTCAGCTGCAGCCAGCCCAGCGCTTTAAAGCAGCTTGAAATCCCCTTGTTCAAAAAGCACCCGCGTTTAAGTAGCCTGAAGGTTGATATGGTCAGTCCCAAAGGGCAGGCCAGCGTCACCCTCAAAGCCAAAGACCCTGTGCTTCGCTGGTAAAACGTGACCCACGCCCTTCAGCTCTCGCAACTCTCCCACGCTTGGAGCAATTCCCCGCCTTTGTTTGAGATTGCGCAACTGGCGCTGTTGCAGGGTGAAAACCTGTTTATCCAAGGCCCCAGTGGTTGCGGCAAAAGCACTTTGCTGGGCATGTTGGCGGGGGTCATTCCCGTTAGCCACGGCGAGCTTGAGGTGCTGGGGCAAAACATGGTGAAGCTATCCAGCGTTGCGCGGGACCGCTTGCGTGGCGAACACATGGGCGTGATTTTTCAGCAGTTCAATTTGCTGCCCTACCTGGATGTGCAGGCCAATGTGCTGCTACCCACCCGTTTGTTTCCCAGCCGTGCAAAGGCAGCCGCCCAAGACTGGGGTGACGCCCAAACCCAAGCGCTGCATTTGATCCAAACCCTGGGTCTGCCGCAAAGCGTGTGGCACCAACCGGTCCACCAGTTGTCGGTGGGTCAGCAGCAGCGTGTCGCCGCGGTGCGTGCCTTGATGGGCAGCCCACGGTTGGTGATTGCCGATGAACCCACCTCTGCCTTGGACGACGCCAATCAGCTTGAATTTCTTGACCTGCTACTGGGCACCGCTCGAAGGCAAGCTGCCAGCGTGGTCATGGTCAGCCACAACGCGCATTTGGCTCAGCGCTTTGATCATGTTTTCGCCATGCCTTTAAGGAACCGCGCATGATGTGGTTGAGCTTGGCTTGGCGCAGTGCTTGGTCGCGCAAACAGGCCTTGGCCATGGTGATGCTGTCTGTCAGCGTGTCGGTGCTGATCTTGTTGGGGGTGCAGCAGCTGCGCGAAGACGCCAAGCGCAGTTTCTCCAACGCCTTGAGCGGCGTGGACCTGATCGTAGGACCGCGCGGCAGCGCCACCGAACTCATGCTCTACAGCGTCTTCCAAATTGGACGTCCGTCGCGCAATATGGGCTACGAGGGCTACACCGCCTTGGCGCAACTGCCCCAAGTGCAATGGGCGGTTCCCATTCAATTGGGCGACAGCTACATGGGTCACCCGGTGCTGGGCAGTACGCCTGACATATTCGCCCGTTTCAAAAGCCAAGGCCAAGGTTTGCAATGGGCGCATGGGCGGGCTTTTGCAGACCCTCTCGTCCAGCCCGAGGCTTTGAGCGAAGTGGTGCTAGGTGCCGAGGTGGCCAAACGCTTTGGCCACAAGCTCAACGACAAACTGGTGCTCACCCATGGGCAGTCCAGTGGCTTGGGCACCGAGCACGAGGACCACCCCATGACTGTGGTGGGCATCTTGGCACCTACCGGCGCACCCATAGACCGCAGCGTCATCGTCAGCTTGCAGGCTTTTGAGGCCATCCATGTCGGTTGGGGCATGGGCATTTCCCCCAGTGCGTTCAAAGCGGCAGGTGGTGCTCAGCAGGCCTTGGACATCAAAGACTTGCAACCCTCCAGTCTGTCGGCTGTGTGGGTCGGCTTGCACAACCGAGCCGAGGTGTTCTCGGTGCGGCGCAAGATCGAAAGCTTGGAGCGTGGGCAGTTGATGGCGGTGATGCCCGGGGTGGCTTTAGATGAGTTGTGGCAAATCGTGAAAGTGGTGGAGAACACCTTGCTGTTGGTGGGCATGCTGGTGGCAGTCAGCGCCATGTTCAGCGTGGCCGCGGTGCTGTTGGTGGCCATGGCCGGTCGGCGCAAAGAGTTGGCCATTTTGCGGGCCATGGGTGCAGCCCCCTTGGCTTTGATGGGCTTTGTGTTGTTGGAATCGTTGTTGGTCTGCGTGGTGGGTATAGTGACTGGCTATGTGCTGTGCCAAGCCTTGTTGGTTGCCGGTCAAGGCGTCTTGCGAACAGAGTTTGGCGTGTTGGTGCAAGCCGGTTGGCCTGCGGCGCCGGCTTGGTGGGCGTTGGCGGGTTTGTGCGGCGTGGCTTTGGTGGCCAGTTGGGTACCTGCTTGGCGAGCCTATCGTTTGTCTTTATCGGATGGTTTGCATCCCCCTTCGGTTTAAGTTGAAAGGAATTCACAATGCACAGGCGAGCTTGGTTTCACTGCGTCACCCGCTTTATTAGCGTATTCACGCTCACGGCAGCCGTGGGTGTCAGCGCCGAAACCCCGGGGTACAACCTGATCGATTGGAACGACCTCATGCCCGAGCCTTGGGTCAAAGAGATGACCAAGGAAATGGCCGCAGTGGGCAAATTGTCCAATTTGCAAGACAGCAGTGACGAAGCCAATAAAGCCATGGCCGTCATGCGCAAAAAATTTGACGAAGCGCCGATTGTCAAATCGCAACTCAATAAAAAAGTCCGTTTACCTGGCTATGTCGTGCCTTTGGACGCTGAACGAAGCGACAAACGTGAGTTTTTGTTGGTTCCTTATTTTGGTGCATGTATTCACACGCCCCCCCCACCAGCCAACCAAATTGTGCTGATCCGCCCCACAGCTCAAAGCAAAATCAAGAAGTTACCGGAGTCCATGGACATAGTTTGGGTAGAGGGCGAGATCAAGGAAGGGCGGGTCAGTACCTCTCAAGGGGTCAGCGGTTATTTGCTCGAGGCTGTTTCTGTGGCCCCCTACGAGGTCAAACCGCCCAAACGCTGACTACAATAGGGTTATTAACTCTGATTTTGTTTGCATCCCCAACGGCTATTCCCTTTTTTACTAAACTACACACTTCACTTCAAAGCGAGACTGACTTATGGCAACCAATATTGATCAATCCAACAATCTGGTGATTGGCAACGGCGTTACTTTCAAAGGCACGCTCAATGTGCCTAAGAAAGCCACTATTTACGGCACAGTGGATGGTGAGTTGACAGCGGAAGAAATCTTTATTGGTCAGTCCGGAAAAATCACCGGTAAAGTCACTGCCCGCGCCATTGAAGTTGAAGGCGAAATGCACCAAATCATTCACTGCCGTGACCATTTGCATATCCGCGCTACCGGCAAAGTGTCGGGCAAGCTTGAATACTCGCAAATCCAAATCGAACGTGGCGGCGAATTCCGAGGCGAAATGCAGCAAGTCGGTGCACCCCCCGTCTACCCCGCAGGCACCGCTCCCAGCGCTCCCAAGCTCAATGTCGCCGCACCTGGCGCACCCACTCCGGTATCCCCTGCCGGTGGCAACATACCCAACTAAACCTTTGGCGTTTGCCCCTTATTTATAGGGGTTCTCGCAATCTGCCTGCGGTGCTTTTCTCATGCACCGGCAGCTGAAACCGAAAGTTTTCAGGTTCTTTTTTTCAATGCCTCTTACCGAGGCATTTCTTTTTTGTCCCGCAGGAACGTAGATCTTGGGCTCAAAAGCTTTTTGGCGCTGTTTGCCGTCTTTCATCTCAAAGCTAGCTCCCACACAGTAGATGGGGCCGCTCAGGCGGTTGCTCACCTCAAACATCATCAACTGGGGGTCATCGCTGGACCAGCCCGATTGGATACTGACCTGTTTCAACTCGGCAGGCGACAAATCAAAACCTTTGAGGGGCTGTTTGGCATCCCACCAACCCATGGGGAACGCAGCTTGGCTGACCACGGCAAACAACAAAACCAACCACTTCATAGCAAGGGCAAGATATCTTTCAAGGTAGGACCGCTGTGGGTGGGTCGGGGTCCTAGGGTCTCAAAGGGCAAGCCTTGACGGTTGACCCAAAAGCTTTTGAAGCCGTACCAAGTTGCGCCCAGCGCATCCCAGCTGTTGCTCGACACAAACAGCACCTCTCGCACATCCATGGGGTAGTGGTGGGTAACCAAGCCATAGCTTTGCGGAGAAGTTTTGAACTGCCGCACCTCATCTACGGACAACACTTTGTCAATCAAGCCAGTCATTCCTGCGCTGCTCACGGCTTTGGCCAGCATGTCAGGGCTGCCGTTGGACAAAATCGCGCAGCGCATCCCAATGGCTTGGAGGTGTTGCAACACGTCCAAGTTTTCTGCAAAGGGTGTGAGTTGGGCATACTGGTCCATCAGTTGTTTTTGTTTGGGCGGGGTGAGTTCTAGCCCGAGCTTTTGGCAGGCGTACTGCAAACCAAGCCGGGTCAAGTCCCAAAACGATTGGTAGTGTCGACTGCCCAAAGGATTGAGCGGGTCGCTGAGAGAGACCAAACGGCTGTACTCGATTTGCTTGTCTCGCCACAGCACAGACAGGGCGCTGCCTTGGCCAGGGAACAAGGTTTCGGCCATGGCACTGATGGAATACACATCGAACAAGGTACCGTAAGCGTCAAAAACCACCAAACGAATCATGGCTCCTCCTAAGGACGTCATCGTATACTTAATTTATGAAGATTCTCATTCTCAACGGCCCCAATCTCAATCTCTTGGGCACCCGTGAACCCGAACAATACGGCCACGCCAGTTTGGCCGATGTCGAAGCTTTGTGCAGAGCTACCGCGCAGCCCTTGGGCTTGGAAGTGGATTTTGTGCAAAGCAACCACGAGGGTGAGTTGATCGACCAGATCCATGCCTATGGACAACTTTGCCAGCAAGGCAAAGCCATTGGCGCTGTTTTCAACCCAGGGGCCTTCACCCACACCTCTGTTGCGCTTCACGATGCCATCAAGGGAACCGGTTTGCCCGTCATTGAAACCCACATCAGCAATGTCTTTGCGCGTGAAGCCTTTCGACACCACTCCTATGTGTCACCCGTGGCGGTAGGGGTGATGGCAGGTTTGGGTATTCAGGGCTATGCCTTGGCGATACAAGCGTTGGCGCATCGGGCTTCAAAACAGGAAAAAAGATGAACATTCCAGTGGCTTGTGTGGTGGTGGCTGGCGTCATGCCCTTGCTGGGCGCTGCCAGTGCCAAATGGGGTTTCAAGGGCTTTGACAACCACAACCCCCGCGCTTGGTTGGCCGAGCAAACGGGTGCGCGGGCCAGGGCCAATGCTGCGCAGCACAACAGTTTTGAGGCTTTTCCGTTTTTTGCTGTGGCTGTTTTATTGGCTTTGCATTTCCAAGCCGATGCGGCCTTGCTTGATAGCCTGTGCTTGGTGTTTGTCGCGGCAAGAGCCTTGTACTTCTTGGCCTATGTGATGGACTGGGCCAGTTTTCGCACCCTGTGCTGGAGCGTTGGCTACTTAGCTTGTTTGGCTATTTACCTGCAAGTTCTGTAAAGCTCTTTATGCAGGGCTTATTCTGAAATCACCTTGCAAGGGGCTTTGATGCTGCGAGCAGTTTTCATTTGGTCGCAGCGCTCCATGGCTTTGCGCTCAGCAACCGCAGACATCTTGACGTAAATTGAGCAGGTGAAGACCATTTTTTCTTGGTCCATGCTGTTGTCGAAACTGACGGCACAGCGCCCAATCTCGCCCAAATGGGGTCGCTCATTCCGATAGGCCTCTTGCAATGCGCTGGGCAGATCGTGCAAGGAGACGTGGGGGAATTTGTAAGGGTCAGCTTTTGCTGGGGCTGATACTGCTGTCAAGACAGCAAACAGGCTGGCCACATAAAGGGGAAAAAAACTTTTCTTCATTGAGAGCCATCATAAATCAGTTGCTTGTCATCCTCGAAGGTGCGGGTCACGTTAAAAGCATGTCATTTGCTCTTCATCAAGGATTTCCATGAAAAAGCCACTGTTTTGCGTTGCTTTGAGTCTCATATTGGTCGCGCCCAGTTTGTCGTTTGCGGGCGGGGATGGTTGGCGAGGGCACTCTTCACAGGGCTACTCTGGCCACGCTCGTGGTTATGACCGCGGACATGGTGGTCATGGCGGTCATGGACGAGGGAATAGAGACTTGCGCTGGGTGCCATGGGTTTCAGCTGCGGTCATAGGTTCCAGCTTTTACTGGGCCAATCAAGCTTACAGCCAGCCGTCTACCACCATCATCGTGACGCCACCGCCGCCTGTGGCCATAGAGGCTCCTCGCGTCGCCTATTTTTGCCAATCCTCTAGACAGTATTACCCCAACGTACCTATCTGCAATATGCCTTGGCAGTTGGTGCCCTACTAACTCACCAACGGCTGGGTGGTTTTTTGACCTTGACGGTCTGAATGTCGAACCAAGCCGCCCAGCGTTTCAATATCCACACTGGCGTGTTTGCCTTGGTAGACACGGTTCTTTAGCCATGACAGCTCTTCTTGCAAGGCTTTATCGCCACCCAGTTGCCGGTGCCAGCATTTGATCTCTGGCGCCCACCGGTAGCCACGCGCTTTGAGCAAATCTTTGGCGTCAAAGGGCGAGCCGGTGGCATACAAGCGCACTTGCGGTTGGTTGAGCGACTCCAGCAAGCGCAGCAAAGCAGGTTGTTGGCTTTGCGGCAATACCGCATTGAGCAATTCCAGCAAAGCCCAGCAATCGGTTTCAGCACGATGCGCTTCGTAAAAAATACCTTGGGTTTGCAGTAAATACTCCAGCTTGGCCGAGCCCACGCCTTCGCTTTTCCAATCGATGTCCTTGATGCTGCAAACCCATTGTTTGTCTTTGAAAACAGGCCAGCGCTTTTCAACAAAGGGGCGGTCAAAAGAGGCGTTGTGCGCAATGATGACGCTGGCATCAGCGATGACTTTTTCCACTGCGGCGTCGTTGATGCGCTTACCCTGCACCATGGCATCGGTGATGTGATGCACTTGGGTGGTTTCAGGCGGAATAGGCCGCCCGGGGTCTTCGAGTTCGTCAAATACTTCGCGCACACTGTGTACCGTGCCCAAAACAGGGTCAAACTCAAATGCAATCATGCCAAGCTCAATCACTTGGTCATCTTGCGAACTCAAGCCCGTGGTTTCGGTATCCAGCACCACACCAGTTTGTAGCACTTGGCCAGGGGTTGAGGGCGCAAAGTTGTGACGGGGAATTAAACGTCGCAATACCCGGTAATCGGGATGTACAGACAAAGCTTCTGCGAGATCGGCAATGTCTTTGGGGGAGAGTTCAGAGAGATTCATGGTGGCGTGAGTTTAAGTGGCAGGTGTGAGATGTACTCACCTCATGGCCTGCAGGCCCTTGGCCACTTGCGACACCAATGCATGCCCTTGGTAAATCAAGCCTGTATAAATTTGCACCACATTGGCACCGGCTTGAATTTTTTCAATCGCATCTTGCGCACTGAGAATACCCCCCACACCGATCAGCGCAAAGTTGGGCCCTAGGCTTTGGCGTAATGCCCTGATCACGCGGTTGCTTGCTTGCTTGACGGGACCACCCGACAAACCGCCGGTTTCATGGGCGTGAGGCAACTGTTGAACCGCGTCTCTGGCCACCGTGGTGTTGGTTGCGATTACGCCCCACGCATTGTCTTTGACCTGACCATTCTCCATGCAATGGTTTTGCAAGGTCATGCACAGTTGCGCGAGCTGTGTTTCATCTAAATCTGGCGCAACTTTGATAAAGACAGGAACATGTTTTTGGTGGGTGTGGGCCAATTGCGCACGAGCCTCGCCCAACAGGCTTAAGAGGTTTGACAAAGCCTCGTCACTTTGCAGGCTGCGTAAATTCTGCGTGTTGGGGCTAGAGATATTCACCGTCACATAGTCTGCAAACGGGTAAACCGCATGCAAGCCACGCAGGTAATCGTCAGCTGCACGTTCCATCGGGGTTGAGGCATTTTTGCCAATATTCAAGCCCAGCAGCATGGGCCTTGGGTTATTTTGGCGAAAACGAGCGAGTTGCACATTGTGCAAAAAACTCTCAAGCCCTTGGTTGTTAAACCCTAGCCGGTTGATCAAAGCATGGGCTTCTTGCAAGCGAAACATGCGGGGCTTGGGGTTGCCAGGCTGGGCCTCAGGGGTCACAGTGCCGACCTCCACAAAACCGAACCCCATGGCCGCAAAGGCGTCTATGCAACGGGCATTTTTGTCTAAGCCTGCGGCAAGTCCCACGCGGTTGGGAAAATTCAGACCTGCCAGTTGAATGGGGTCTTCGGTGCGCTTTTGTTGGTAGGCCAAGCGCAAGAAACTGTGTTGGGTGGCCGACAGCATATGGAGCGTGGCGTCGTGTGCGGCTTCGGCTTCCAAGCTAAACAACAAGGGACGCAGCAAGGCGTAGGGCAACAGGGACATGGATAATCAGCCGTCTTCACAAAAAATGGAATTGTCACCGATGAGCCAGCTCTCCAGCCAAGACGCACTGAAAGCGCAAGTTGCCCAAGCGGCGTTGGCTTATGTGCAGCCCCATTCCTTGATCGGCGTGGGTACGGGTTCGACGGTGAATTTCTTTATTGATGCTTTGGCCCAAAGCGCTATTCCAGTTCATGGCGCTGTCTCCAGCTCTATTGCCTCTACCCAGCGTATGCAAGCCCTTGGCATCCCTGTGGTGGATTTGACAGATGTCCAATCCTTGTCTGTTTACATTGATGGCGCCGATGAAATCGACGGCCATGGCTATATGGTCAAAGGTGGGGGTGCAGCGCTGACACGCGAAAAAATCGTCGCAGCGCAGGCCAAGCAGTTTGTCTGCATTGTTGACCAAAGCAAACGTGTGCATGTCATGGGTGCGTTTCCCTTGCCAGTAGAAGTCATCCCCATGGCCGTTCCGCAGATCATCCGTGACTTCTCGGCATTGGGTGGCCAAGCGGTTTTGCGTATGCGCGACGATAAGCCGCTGGTGACCGATAACGGTCAATACATTCTGGATGTGCACGGCTTGAAGCTCACAGAGCCAATGGCGCTAGAGGCGCGTATCAGCCAGTGGCCTGGCGTGGTCACCGTGGGAATTTTTGCATTTCAAAAAGCCGACATTTGTTTGCTGGCCACCCCCGATGGGGTGCAGACACTGCGCTATTAGCCAGCCATGCCTTGGTGACGCATCAAGGCATCCAAAGAAGGTTCACGACCGCGAAACTCTTTGAATGAACTCATGGCGGTACGGCTGCCGCCACGCTCCAAGATACTTTCCCGATAGCGTCGCCCGGTTTTAAGCGAGGGAGAACCATCTTCTGCTGCGGTTTCTTCAAACGCAGCATAGGCGTCTGCGCTGAGCACTTCAGCCCATTTGTAGCTGTAATAACCAGCCGCGTAACCACCCGCAAAAATATGACTGAAGGAATGCGGCATCCGGTTCCACGACGGTGGATGCAATACAGCAACTTCATCCCTGACTTCTGTCAAGACACCCAGTACATCGCCACTGCGATGGGGTTCTGTGTGCAAGCGCATATCAAGCAAAGAGAACTCAATTTGACGCAAAGTTTGCAAGCCACTTTGGAAGTTTTTTGCAGCCAGCATCTTGTCAAACAAAACGCGGGGCAGGGGTTCGCCCGTGTCCACATGCGCGGTCATGTAACGCAAGACCGACCATTCCCAGCAAAAGTTTTCCATGAACTGGCTGGGCAACTCAACCGCATCCCATTCCACGCCACTGATGCCAGACACGTCGCGTTCATTGACTTGCGTCAGCATATGGTGCAGGCCATGGCCGCACTCGTGGAACAGGGTAATGACGTCGTCGTGCGTCAGCAAAGGCGGTTGGCCGTTAACCCCTTCAGCGAAATTGCACACCAAGTGGGCGATAGGGGTTTGCACAAGGCCCGTATCTGGACGCAACCAACGAGCTCGCACATCGTCCATCCATGCGCCACCGCGTTTACCGGTTCTGGCACCTGGGTCCAGGTAAAACTGACCCACCAATTCACCCGAACGTTCAATTCGGTAAAACTCGACTTTGGGATGCCACACGGGGGCGCTGTCGGGGCGAATACTCACCTCGAACAAGGTTTCCACAATTTTGAACAGACCTGCCATCACCGTAGGCGCAGTGAAATAGGGTTTGATTTCTTGTTCGCTGAAGTTGTAACGTGCTTCCTTGAGCTTTTCACCAATGAAGGTCCAGTCCCAAGGCTGGGGGTCGGCAATCTTTAATTCTTGGCGAGCAAAGTCACGCATCTCGGCCAAATCTTTTTCGGCGTAAGGCTTGGCTCTGCGGGCTAAATCGCGCAAGAAGTCCATCACCTGTGCAGGTGACTCGGCCATTTTGCTGGCCAGCGATACCTCGGCGTGGTTGGCATAGTCCAGCAACGTAGCTTCTTCTTGGCGCAGTTGCAAAATTTCTTGTAGCAGCGCACTGTTGTCGAATTGGGGATGGGCAAACTCTGCTGAGGCGCGGGTCGCATGGGCTCGGTAAAGCCTTTCTCGCAAACTGCTGCTGTGGGCATATTGCATGACAGGCAAATAGCAAGGCATCTTCAGCGTGAGTTTGTAGCCGGTGTGTCCGTCTGCAGTTGCTGCCGCTTGGGCGGTTTGCAACACATCGGCGGGGACACCAGCAACTTCTTCTTGCGAGGCGAGTAAAGACCAAGCATCGGTGGCGTCCAGCACATGTTCACTGAAAAGCTGGCTGATCTCAGCCAAGCGTTCTTGAATAGCCGCAAAACGTTCTTTGGCTGACCCTTGAAGCTCAGCCCCAGACAACACAAAGTTGCGCAAGGCCAGTGTGTGTGCTCGGGCTTGCTCTGGGTTCAAGCTGTCAACGGGAATGGCTTTGTACTTGGCATACAGCGCTTCGTTCGCACCAAGGCGGGTGAAGAAGTCGGTGATACGAGGCAACTCGGCGTTGTAGGCTGCACGTAACTCGGGTGTATCGGCCACACCTTGCAAATGACCCACCATGCCCCAAGCACGGCCCAGTTGTTCGGTGGCTGTATCGAGCACTTTTGAAATGGATAACCAATTCGCTGGAAAGGCATCAGACGTCACCTCTTCCATGGCTTGCTCGGCTTGCGCCAGCAATTGCGTCATGGCGGGTGAAATATGTTCGGGGAGAACCTCGCTGAAACGGGGCAGGGCAGAAAAATCTAACAGGGGATTGGTCATGTCTTTGAAGATAGGGCCTGTTGGGCGGAATCCAAGGTATTGGCGAGCAGCATGGTGATGGTCATGGGACCTACACCACCAGGCACCGGTGTGATGTAGCCAGCGACAAGCCTGACGGCCTCAAAATCGACATCACCACATAACTTGCCAGCATCATCTCGGTTCATGCCGACGTCCAGCACCACAGCCCCAGGTTTCACCATGTCGGCTGTCAATACATTGCGCTTACCAACAGCGGCCACGATGACATCGGCTTGCAAACAGTGGTGCTTGAGGTCAACGGTTGCGCTGTGGCAAACCGTGACGGTGGCATTTTCTTGCAACAGCATCAGCGCCATGGGTTTACCCACGATGTTGCTTCTGCCAATCACCACAGCGTGTTTGCCTTTGAGCTTGTAGCCAATGCTCTCCAGCATCTTCATACAGCCATGGGGGGTACAAGGCCAGTAAGCGGGCAATCCCGTCATCAACGCACCAGCACTGGCCACATGAAAACCGTCCACATCTTTGCTGGGGGCAATGGCTTCAATGATTTTTTGAGCGTCAATATGCGGTGGCAAAGGAAGTTGCACCAAGATTCCATGGATAGAGGGGTCGTTGTTAAGCGCATCTACCCTTGCCAA
>CAMCWS010000002.1 GCA_945882755.1 Bordetella parapertussis
AGCAAGAACTCGGGCGACAAGGTTTGGTTACCAGAAGCGTAAAACGCTTGAATGCCTTTGCTGTAGGCCTGCAAGGTGGCTTTCACATCTTCAGGGTAGGCGGCATATTGCTTTTGCGCCGCTTGGAAAATGCCCAAGGTGCGCAGCAATTTGTCCACCGGCAAAGCAGCTTCGCCCAAAATCTCGGCCAATTCGCCATGCATGATGCGGCGGTTGAACTCGAGTTGCCAACCGCGTTCTTGGGCATGGGTGAAACCCAGCGCAAACGCAGTGTCGGCCATAGAATCGCTCTGAATATGCACCACACCTGCACCGTCGCGCGACACCTTGACGGTGGACTTCATGCCAGCCAAACGCAGCGTGCCCTCGTGCTGAGGTTGCGCTCTCATCAAGTACACCCCGACAGCGCCCAGCACCACCAGCACCAAGGCCAACAAGCCCCCTGCTCCCCACAATAAACGCGCCTTCATGTTTTGGCCGCCACAGGAAATTGCATGGCTTTGAATTCCAAGAATTCTTCCAAGCCATAGCGTCCGTTTTCACGGCCATTGCCCGATTGTTTGTAACCACCAAAAGGCGCGTTGCCGTTGAACGGCCCGCCGTTGATGTCGACTTGCCCCGTGCGAATTTGTCTGGCCACTGCCACCGCATGGTCTTGGTCCACACTCCACACACCACCGCCCAAGCCGTAAATCGTGTCGTTGGCGATGCGAATCGCTTCCTCTTCGGTGTCGTAGGTCAGGATGACCAGTACCGGGCCAAAAATTTCCTCACGTGCCAAGGTGTCGTTAGGTTTCACATGCAACACCGTGGGATGGACAAAATAGCCTTTGTCAAACTCGGGTTTGTCGGGGCCACCAGCAACGAGTTCGGCACCCTCCTCCAAACCTTGTCGGATAAAACCCAGCACACGCTCACGTTGAGCGGCGCTGACCAAGGGGCCTAAGCGGCTGTTTTCGTCCAGGCTGGCGCCCAAGGTGAATTTGGCGATGGTGGCTTGCACCAAGGCTTTGACTTCGTCATATCGATTGGCTGGCACCAACATGCGGGTGTGGGCAGAACAGGTTTGACCGCTGTTGAGCAAACAAGCGCCCACCGTGCCTTTAACAGCGGCTGCCAAATCGGCGTCGGGCAAGATGACGCTGGCAGATTTGCCACCCAATTCCAGCGTGACACGTTTGACGGAGGCGGCGGCCAATTCAGCCACCCGTTTGCCCGCACGGGT
Source organism: Bordetella parapertussis (assembly GCA_945882755.1). Classification (GTDB taxonomy): domain Bacteria; phylum Pseudomonadota; class Gammaproteobacteria; order Burkholderiales; family Burkholderiaceae_C; genus Limnohabitans. The sequence continues at coordinate 1,226 of CAMCWS010000002.1, forward strand.
AGAACCGGTAAAGCTCACCATATCAACTTCGGGGTGGCTGGCCAAGACCTCGCCAACCACTGGCCCCAAGCCATTGACCAGGTTAAACACGCCTGCAGGCAGGCCTGCTGCATGAATGATGTCGGCCAAGATCATGGCGTTGACGGGGGCGATTTCGCTGGGTTTCAACACCACAGTGCAACCCGCTGCCAGCGCGGGGGCTACTTTTAAAGTGATTTGGTTGAGCGGGAAATTCCAAGGGGTGATGCAGCCGACCACGCCAATGGGTTCTCGCACCACCAGCGAATTGCCCACCTGCTCTTGCCAATGAAAGGCCCGAGCAGCTTTGGCGGCGTTACCCCAGTTGAAGATGGGGCCACCCACTTGGATCATCTTGGCCATCTTGATGGGCATGCCCACCTCACGGGCAATCGCAGTGCCCATTTCTTCTGTGCGAGCTTTCAGGCCAGCAACTATTTTGTCTATATAGACACAGCGCTCTTCCACACTGAGCGCAGACCATGCGAGGAAAGCCGCCCGTGCGGCCAACACGGCTTGGGTGGCTTCTTCTGCGGTGCCTTGGGGAACGGTCGCCATGACTTCTTCGGTGGTGGAGTCATGTACCTCAAACACCGCGGGGTTGTGGGCCTTGTGCCAAGCACCGTTGATGTAATGGCTGTCGTAAGTGGTCATGCAAACTCCGGAAGGTCAATAAGATAAAAGTTGATTGTAGGCAGGCACTAAGACAAAGCCAGCAGCACTTCATCGCCCAGCGCAAAGCAGCTGGTGAGGCCCGGCGACTCGATGCCAAACAGGTTCACCAAGCCAGGCAGACCATGCACTGCGGGACCTTGCACCACAAAGTCAGCAGCGGGTGAATCGGGTCCGACGATTTTCGGGCGGATACCTGCATAAGCCGGTTGCAAGGCATTGTCTGGCAGCCCTGGCCAGTAGCGGCGTATCTCGTCGGCAAAAGGCGCGACGCGTTCGGGGTGGACGGTGTAGTCGTCTGGGGCATTTACCCATTCCACATCGGGACCAAACTTGGCTTGTTTGCCCATGTCCAAGGTCAGGTGAACGCCCAAACCCGCTTCGCTGGGCAAGGGGTAAATCAGGTGGGAAAACGGCGATTTGCCTGTCAAAGAAAAATAGTTTCCCTTGGCATAAAAGGCTTGAGGCACATGCACTGGGGCAAGTCCTTCAAAGCGCTTTGCCAGCAAGGGTGCATCCAATCCCGCACTGTTGACCAGCACCGAGGTTTGCAAACACGTACCATCTTCGGTCAGCACTTCCCAGCCTTTGGCGGTAGGTTTGGCGCTTTGCACACGGGTATGCAACACCACCATGCCACCGGCGTTTTCCACATCGGCTTGCAAACTCAGCATCAGCGCATGGCTGTCGACCAATCCCGTGCGCGGCGAATGCAGCGCCGCCACGCACGACAAAGCAGGTTCCATGGCCAAGGCCTGTTCAGCTTTTAGCCAAGTCAATTCCACGCCATTGGCCAAGGCCTTGGCTTGCAGGGCTTGGAGTGCGGGCAATTGATCAGGGGAAGTCGCCACGATCAATTTGCCACACAACCAAAACGGCAGACCCCGCTCTTGCAAATAGGCGGTCAACATGTTGTGGCCTTTGACGCACAACTTGGCTTTCAAAGACCCAGCGGGGTAATAAATACCGGCATGTAAGACCTCGCTGTTGCGAGAACTGGTGCCTGTACCGATGGCGTCTGCCGCTTCTAAAACCCACACAGTCTGTCCGGGTGAGCGCAAAGCCAAGGCCCTTGCGACCGCCAGTCCCACCACCCCCGCACCAATGACGATGGCGTCAGTGTCCATGGTCAATGCGCATGTGATGGATGAGCCCACAGCACAAAGGCTTCTCGGCCTTCTCGGAGCAAGGTCACAGGCTTGCCCACGGGCAAACACAGCTTGGTGGGCACATGGCCAAAGGGCAAACCGGTCAGCACCGGTGTTTTGACTTGCGTTCGCAACCAGTCCACCACGGTTTGAAGCTTGAAGCCTTTGTCGTGCGGTGTGAGTTTGTAGTCGGTAAATGCGCCCAACACGATGGCTTTTTGCTGCGTCAACACACCTGCATGTAACAACTGGGACAACATGCGCTCAATGCGGTAAGGGTGCTCGGCCACGTCTTCCAAAAACAGCACACCGCCTTGAATACTTGGCAGGTAAGGCGTACCCACCAAACTGCACAGCACGCTGAGATTCCCGCCCCACAGCGTGGCGTGTTCAGCCAATAAAGCTTTTTTGGGTAAATGGTCTAGATCGCTGGCGGGCAGTTTCCATCCTGCACCCTCGCCCCGCCCTTGGCTCATGTCCTCAAAACACGCCAAGGTGATGTCGTCCATGGTCTTTGCACCAAAGTCGGCACAGGCATGGGGACCCGCCCAGCTGCTGGCGCCGGTTTTGGCGAGCAAGCCCATTTGCAGAGCAGTGAAGTCGCTGTGCCCCACCCACTGCATACCGCTTTTGATGGAGGCGGCAATGGCTTTGTAGGGCAAGCGCTTCAAGAGGCGGGTGAGGCCATAGCCGCCACGGGTGAGCATCACCATGTCTGCACCACTGGCCGCAGCACGAGACACCGCCAACACCCGTGCATCATCGTCACCGGCAAAGCGTTGCTCGGTGCTTAAAGCGTCAGGGTCTAGCTCCACATCGTGGCCAAGTTGTTTTAAGCGCTTCACGCCCAAACGCAAAGCGGCTTTATCGCGAACTGCGCCGGAAGGGGAAATCAGGTAAATATGCATGGTGTGTTCAATACTTAAAGGCCATAGCCATCAAGGCGCATAGTCTAGAGGGTGTCAGACACCAAAGCCTTCAAGGCGGCTTTCGCTATCACCTCGCCATGCTCTTGCACAAAATGTCCGGCCTCGGGCAAGACCATGGCTTGGGGACAGTGGCGAATGTGGTGGCGCAAAGCCTGCATCACCTCCACACCCAAGACAGGGTCTTGCGCACCAACCGCCATGAAACTTTTACCCGTCCACTCGTGCTGCCAAAAGGTTTGGGCTTGACGCGAAATGTCTGCCCCTTCGCTGTATTCGAACTCCGGCACCATGGGCGGGAAGGCTCGCAAAGCTGCTCGGTGACCTGCATCGGGAAACGGTGCGTTGTAGGCAGCGCATTCGGCCTCGCTCATCTGGGAGTTGCCTCGCCCGAATAAACGCCCTAAATCAAACAAAGGCTTGTCAGCGCACATTTGTCGCCACGCCAAAAAGCCCGGGCTCAAAGCTTGCTGAGCAGTCGCCAAGGTGGTGTTCATCACCAGCAGACCTTGGTAACGCTCAGGTGCCGACATGGGCAGGGTCAGACCCAAGATACCGCCCCAGTCTTGCACCACCAAGTTGATGTCATGCAAATCCAAGGCTTCGACAAACTCCAACAATACTTGGCGGTGCCAGTCAAAGCTGTGGGCGCTGTCCCTCTTGGGCTTATCGCTTTTGCCAAAACCCGGCATATCGGGTGCCACCACGCGGTGACCCGCTTGCAAGAACACTGGCAGCATTTTTCTATACAGGTAACTCCATGCGGGGTTGCCATGCAAACACAGCCAAGTAACTTTGGCGTCCTTGGGGCCCTCGTCAAGGTAATGCAGACGAAGGCCATTCAGGCTGGGCAGATCGTTGATGTAATTCGGTTGCCAAGGGTAGTCAGGCAGATCAGCAAAGCAAGCCTCTGGCGTTCGCAGCGCGTCGTCGCGCAAAGGCCAAGGCGAGGCTTGTTTTTGGGTGGCTCGTTGCGATTGAAAAAACGCTTGCAGCAATGCAGTGGATGGATGGGCTAAGACCCCGCCTTGGTGCTGCGTATGGTGGTTTAACTGTGTTTGGGCAAACACATCAAGCACAGAACCTGCCGCACCGGTTTTGGGTTCGGTCGCGCCCCACACCACACGGTGCAAACGGGCATTCAACATGGCCCCCGCACACATGGCGCAAGGCTCCAAGGTCACGTAAAGCGTGCAGTCTTCCAAACGGTAGTTGCCCAAGCGCTGGGCCGCCGCTCGCAGTGCCAACACCTCGGCATGGGCGGTGGGGTCATTCAAACCAATGGGGGCGTTATGCGCTTGTGCCACCACTTGGCCTTGGTGAACCACCACGGCACCTACGGGCACTTCGCCTTGGGCTGCGGCCAGTTCTGCTTGCGCCAAGGCGAGTTGCATGAAGTTTTCGTCATTCATGCGTGACAATATAACCCATGCATTTATCGCTTCCACACACCGTGATTGCTCTGGCCTTGGTGTCGGGAACGCTCTTTAACGCATGGGCGGCCAAGCCTCAACCCAAGCTGCTTTATGTGACGCAAGACAACTGCAAACGCATACGCGGCTACAGCCGCAACGACTTGGCAGGTGTGGCCAAAGAGTTGGGTGTACCTGTTAACAAAGTGAGCTACGTCAAACCGCTATGGGGCAAAGGCCCCGAGGGTCGGCCTCAATGCCTGATGGTGTTCGACACCCCCCAAGGACGCATCTCATGCACTGTGTTCAACATCCTTCAAACCGATTTTGTCTTTGGGCAAGCAGTTCCCGTTAAAGGCAATAACGCGATTTGCCTCCCCCCCTCTTCCCTCGCCTCTCCTTGATATCGCTTGCTCTGCGACTTTATTTCACACAATAAAAATTAACAGCTGCAAATTGCACTTCCGCGTGTGAGCGAACAGGCGTGGGGTTGCGAGTGTCAGGGGACAACACTTGTTGATTGGGCAAGGCCCAGAACAGATGGCCAAGGGATACGCCGCCGTTCCAGTCCCCAAGGATAGACAGGTATTCGTATTCTTTCTCGGTGGGCAAGCGAGCTTGCACCATTGTGCAGGCCTCTCTGGCGATGCCTGGGTTGGGCGCTTGGTTGATGGAAGAGCCCGGCGCCCCCACCAACACCAAGATGCGGTTGCCCATGATGATCATGGTGGGGAAACTGGTTTTTTGGAAATGGCGCACCATTTGCAAACCTAACTTTCGCATCACGGTCTCAGGTCTGCCTTGGTCTTGAAAACTCACCGACTCCCCCTTGGGCAAGACCACATGGATGGTGACCAAGATATCGCCTCGGCATCCTGGTGCGTAGCTGTAGGTCCCCCACACAAAGCCCCTCACTTTGCTGAGCATGGCCTCATTCGTGGTGTCAAAGCGCTGGTTGTTTTTGACACCCTCCATGATTTGAGAAGCGCTGCCCGGGTTGGCGAACTCCAGTCGTGTGTTTTGCGGATTGATATTGCGCGACAAAGCATTGACTGAGGCTTTGAGCGTGGCCTCAAGTGTGATGTCCATGCCCACGCCTTCGGTGGCCATGGCCCTGTTTTTGTCTACCAATGCATCCATTTTTTGAATGGCATAAACCGCTTCAGGCGCATTCACACCTAACGCAATCAAACCTGTCAATTGATCTAAGGCTTGGTTCACCAGCTCTTTGCGCGAACTGCCATAAGCATCTTGATACTGGCACAGGTCTTGGCCACGAAGAAAGAAAACCGTCGGCCATAAAGTTAATTTTTCTACCGCCCATGCATTGGGAACACATTGCATCAGCGTGATGAACACACAGATGGCGGTGCAGCGTGGCCACCTGATGAAATTCATGCTGTTACTCAAACTATTGTTGTTATGTGAATCAGCATAGATGACAACGCTGTGATGAGATTGATTCAGATCAATCGCGCTGGTAATTGAGCAAACTGCCTCGGTAAGGCGTTAGGTCGCTCAGAGGTAAAAGAATATCGCTTTGCTTTAAACCAAAGCCATGACCCGCCATGCATTTATTGAAGGTACTGCGTTGGCCACGGTTGGGGTCAATGATCAGCACTTGGGCATGACTTGCAGCGTGTCGTTGAATGAAGTCAGCGAGTTGTGCAGGGTGGTCTCTCTCGTAGAGCACATCGCTGCCAATGATGAGATCGAATTCACCCAACTGCGGGTTCTCACGTGCCCAGTGACCGCTTTGGTAGGCCATCACGGGCAAGGCGTTTAAAAGTAAATTGGCGCTTAAAAATCGTTGCGTATAGGGGTGACAGTCGGAGGCAGTGACATTGCCCAAACGCCGGTGGATGACCAAACTGGCCAAGGCCAAGCCGCAACCAATTTCGAGAATTCGTAAATTGTGCAAAGGCCATGTTTGCATCAGATCGGCCATTTTTTGTGCCGAGGGCCATACCAAACCAAACAAAGGCCAGGTGGCGGAAGACACACCCAAAGCCAAGGCTTCACCAAAAGGGTCATGCCATTGTTGTTTGTCTAAAAGGGATCGAATATTTAAATCTGCGCCACCTGCGATAGCGACAGTTTCCCGCTTGACAAAATAGCCCAAACCGCTTGAACCGGTTGGGCTGTAAGTCAAAATCGACGTTTTCTGGGACCGCTGGGTCCTTTGCCTTCGATGTGTCGAAAGGTGATGCGACCCTTGGTCATGTCATAGGGAGAGAGCTCCAATGTGACCTTGTCGCCCGCCAAAATGCGAATGTGGTGCATCCGCATCTTGCCAGCGGTGTAGGCCACGAGTTCGTGGCCGTTGTCCAAAGTGACACGGTAACGCGAGTCGGGAAGCACCTCGCGCACCATGCCGGACATTTCCAGCATTTCTTCTTTGGACATCTTCCGGCCTAAAGCGTCTGGCGCTTAATCGGCGGATTTGATGTTGGAAGCTTGCAAGCCTTTGGGGCCGGTGGTCACGTCAAAGCTGACGCGCTGACCTTCTGCCAAGGTCTTGAAACCCTGATTTTGGATTGCTGAAAAGTGTGCGAACAAATCTTTGCCGCCATCTTCGGGAGTAATGAAACCAAAACCTTTGGACTCGTTAAACCATTTCACTGTACCTGTTGCCATGTCTTACATTTCTTTAAAAAAAAGGGAAGCCCCCCTCGGGGTCGAAGGTCAAGAAAGCGATGAGACGAAGGGAGAAATACCGTGTAAGGGGCAGAACTAGAAACGAACTACAACGACAAAAACTTGATAATCGAAGCTGTGGACTATGCCTTGTATTTGGAAATAAAGCAAATTTATTCTGTTTTTGGGCTAATATGACTCTTATGAGCGACATTCGTACCCTTCGTCACGTTTTGCAAAACCACCGAACTTTGGCCGTTGTCGGTTTGTCTGCCGACTGGTTTCGCCCCTCTTTTTTCGCTGCAAAATACATGCAAGAGCATGGGTACAGAATCATCCCCGTCAATCCAAAATACCAAGAAATACTGGGGGAAACCTGCTATCCCAGCTTGAAAGATATTCCTCACCCCGTGGACATCGTTGACGTGTTTCGCAAGCCCGCCGACACCCCTGGCATTGCGCAAGAAGCAGTCCATATTGGTGCCAAAGTACTGTGGTTGCAACTCGGGGTGATCAACGAGGATGCGCAAGCCATTGCCGCACAAGCTGGCTTGACCGTCATCATGGACCGCTGTGTGAAGATTGAACACGCTCGTTTATTTGGCGGACTGGGCTGGTTTGGAGTCAACACCGGCGTGATTTCAGCCCGCCGCCCTTTACCCCCACATTGACACACCATGGCTGATCGCAAGTTTGGTTTTGACACCTTGAGCCTGCATGCAGGGCAAATTCCGGACGCCGCCACAGGCAGCCGAGCAGTGCCCATCTACCAAACCACCTCTTATGTATTTGATAGCCCCGAACATGCGGCGAGCTTGTTCAATTTGCAAACCTTTGGCAATGTGTACTCGCGTTTATCCAATCCCACGGTGGCGGTATTGGAAGAACGTATCGCCGCATTAGAGGGTGGCCGAGCCGCCGTTGCAACCAGCAGCGGCATGGCTGCACAAATGATTGCCTTACTCAATGTGTGCCAAGCCGGCGACCATATCGTGGCAGCTCGCACGCTTTACGGCGGGACACACACCCAACTGGCCGTGAACTTCAAAAAACTGGGCATAGAAACTACCTTTGTTGACAGCTCCGACCCAGAGAACTTTGCCCGTGCCATCACAGCGCAAACCAAAGCGGTGTATGCCGAGACCATGGGCAACCCCTCGTTGAACGTGCTGGACATCGAAGCCGTGGCTAAGTTGTGCAACCAAGCTGGTGTGCCACTTTTTATAGACAACACCTTTGCCAGCCCCTATCTGTGCCAACCCCTGAAGTGGGGCGCGGCTATCAGCATTCACTCGGCGACCAAGTTCATTGGCGGTCACGGCACCACCATGGGTGGCGTCATCGTCGAGTCGGGCAAATTCCCTTGGGACAATGGCCGCTTTGCCACCATGACCGAGCCCTCCCCTGGCTACCACGGTGTGCGCTTTTTTGAAACGTTTGGCGACTTTGGCTTCACCATGAAATGCCGTATGGAGGGTATGCGTACCTTTGGGCCTGCACTCTCGCCGTTTAATGCGTTTTTGCTGCTTCAAGGCGTGGAAACTTTATCGTTGCGCATGGACCGCCATTGCAGCAATGCGCTGGCCGTGGCCCAACATTTACAGCAACACCCCAAAGTGGCTTGGGTGAACTACCCAGGTTTGACCGACCATCCCGACCATGCATTGGTGCAGAAATACTTGCCCAAGGGCGCTGGTGCGGTACTGAGTTTTGGCATCAAAGGCGGTGCAGCAGCGGGTCAAAGCTTTATCAACAGCGTCGAATTTTTATCGCATTTGGCCAATATCGGGGACGCCAAAACCTTGGTGATTCACCCCGCTTCCACCACCCACAGGCAGTTGAGCGAAGAGCAGCAAATTGCAGCAGGTGTGCCACCCGATTTGATTCGATTGAGTGTGGGCTTGGAAACCTTGGACGATATTTTGTGGGACATCGATCAAGCCTTGGCAGCTAGTCCCTAGCATCACCACTTCGATGACATTCAACGTATTGGTCTTTAAGCAAGATGCAACGATTGCATCACGCATCTGGCGGCGGCCAAGTCCCAGCCTGCCCAGCCACAGCTTTTGAAAAATACAGGTCCTTTTTTGGCATAAGCCGTTGAAACCTCTCCTCGTACCAATGCTTGCAAGGTGGGGAAAGTCGTCACATCCAATCCTGCTTGCAACAAGTCCCCAGCTTCATGGTCAGCGTCACGGGTATCGACATACACCCGACCGTTTTGGGCCAGATAGGTACACACATCAGGCGACCACTCAACCATGGCGGGTGTGAATGCACCGATGGCACACACAAAGGCATCTTCACGCGGACAGGCTTGCAAGGCAACCTCTTGGGCGCTGGTGGCACTGACCACCAGACTGCAGTCAGCCAAAGCATCGTCGGCATTTTCTGCAATTTCTGCTCGCAAACCCATGGCCAGCGCGACTTTTACCAACCGATTTGCACTGGCATGTGTACGCGAGGACACCATGACTTCCTTCACACCCAAACCCTGGGCAAACGCATGTAAATGCGCATGTGCCTGAACGCCAGCACCCACCAACAGCAATTTACCCGCAGGATTGGGCGCCAACTTTTGTGCCGCCAGCAAAGACACCGCAGCGGTTCTGTGTGCCGTCACGGTTGGGCCATCGAGCAAGCACAAATGCCTGCCGTCACGGACATCAAAGACCATGACCTCACCTTGAATGGCTGGCAAACCACGCCCAGGGTTATCTGCGACCCATGTGATGAGCTTGGTGATGGCCAGCTGTGCATCCGATGCTGGCATGACAAATAAACTGCTTTGCTCAGACAAGCGCTGTACCAAACGGGGGGGCACCACAACCGATGTGTCGCCCAATAAACGTTCTATTTCTTGCGCTAGCAGCTTGTACGGCAAGGCTTTTGCAGTCTGCTGAGGGTCAAATTTCATCATATCTTTCTCTTTTTCAATTTTGACAGGTATCTTTAGGGTGACTTTAAATTACAGGCAAAATAAGCCTAATGAACTCGCGCTCTTCAACCCAGACCTCTCCCGTTTTGCTTGATGCGATTGTTGTTGGGGCTGGCTTTTCTGGCCTTTACCAATTGCTCCTTTTGCGCGACAAACTGGGCTTGTCGGTCAAAGTACTGGATGCCGCACAAGGCGTGGGTGGAACCTGGTACTGGAACCGATACCCTGGTGCCCGCTGTGATTCTGAAAGCCACTCCTACGCCTACTATTTCTCCAAAGAACTTTTAGATGAATGGGAATGGTCAGAGCGTTACCCACAACAACCTGAAATTCTGCGCTACCTTAACCACGTGGCTGATCGTTTCCAACTGCGCCCCGATATTGTTCTAGGCACCCGTGTCCACAGTGCCCATTACGCAGAAACAGACAAGCGCTGGCATATCACCACCGATACAGGCCAAGCATATGCAGCCAAATATTTCATCACGGCTGTGGGCTGTTTGTCCTCTGCCAATATCCCAGACATTTCGGGACTGGATTCATTCGCTGGGGACTGGTTTCACACGGGTGAATGGCCCCATGAAGGGGTTGATTTCACAGGTAAACATGTGGGTGTCGTCGGTACGGGTTCAACAGGCATTCAAGCCATCCCTGTGATTGCTGAGCAAGCCAAGCATTTGACGGTATTTCAACGCACTGCCAACTACAGCATTCCTGCTCGAAACGTGCCACTGGATGATTCCTTTAAGCGCTATGCAAAGGAAAACGCCGATCACTTTCGAGAAGTAATGACCACCAATACCAATGCCCACCCCTTTCGCATTTCAGAACGTTTAGTCCATGACGTCAGTGAAGTTGAACGCAACCAAATTTACGAAGCAGCTTGGCTCAAAGGCGGCCTCCAATTTCGGGCTACTTTCAAAGATTTGCTGCAGAACCCAGACTCAAATCGCACTGCAGCCGATTTCATTCGAAGCAAAATTCGCCAGACTGTCACTGACCCCGTCAAAGCAGAGCTACTCAGCGACATAGACCATCCCTTTGCCGCTAAACGGCCGCCCATCGACAGCGGTTATTTCGAAACCTTCAATGCTGACAATGTGGATTTGATCAACCTTAGGGAGACGCCCATAGAGTGCATCACGCCTCTTGGCATCCAAACAAGCAAGGCTGAATTCAATTTAGACATCATTGTGTTTGCCACCGGCTTTGATGCCATGACCGGCTCTTTGCTCAAAATGGACATCCAAGGTCGACATGGCATGACCTTGCAAAAAGCTTGGCAGGCTGGCCCCTTGAATTACCTCGGTCTTCAGGTGCCAGGCTTTCCCAATATGTTCACCATCACAGGCCCTGGTAGCCCCTCTGTTTTGTGCAATATGCCACCTGCCATTGAGCATCATGTTGAGTGGATCACCAACTGCATTGAATATCTGCAAAAAAATAAAATTGATTCCATTGAGGCCAGCCAAGAAGCGAGTGAGAGTTGGGTTGCCACTGTCAACGCTGCAGCCAATGAAACCCTTTTGCCACAGGCCAAGCATTCTTGGTATTTAGGTGCCAATGTACCTGGCAAACCGCGTGTATTCATGCCCTACCCTGGGGGCTTCCTGCGCTACCGTACAACATGTGAAGAGGTCGTCAAGCAGGGTTACGCTGGGTTTAGGGTGGAGCGTAAATCTGCAAGTTAGACGGACAAGTAGCGTTTTTTGATATCGGCGTTGGCATTGAGTTCTGAAATACTGCCCACAAACACATCGCTGCCTTTGTCAATCACCACTGCACGGTCAGCCAAGCCTAAACAAAAATGCAAATTTTGCTCCGCCAAAATGATGGTGGTACCAAGCTGTCGCAAGTTTTCGATCAACTCACCAATTTTTTGAACCATGATGGGTGCCAGTCCCTCACTGGGCTCGTCCAAAAGCAACAAGCTTGGGTTCCCCATCAAGGACCGCCCTATGGTCAACATTTGCTGCTCACCGCCAGAGAGCAAACCTCCCATGCGTTGTCTGAGGGGATATAAAAGGGGCAACATCTCATAGACACGCTCAAGCGTCCAAGCCTGTTCGCCCTGTTGCCCAAGCTTGGCTCCGATGACCAAATTGTCTTGAACGGACAAACCCGTGAAAATTTGCCTGTCCTCAGGCACAAAACCTAAACCCGCTCTGGCAATCAGGTGGGAGGCCATGCCGGTGATATTTTTTTGGTTGAACTGTATGCGCCCAGCCGCAGCGGCAATGACACCTGCAATGGCTTTCATGCTGGTGCTTTTACCTGCCCCGTTTCGCCCCAACAGCGCCAAAGTTTCACCTTGACGGACTTGCAGTTTCAGGCCAAACAAAACCTGACTGCTGCCGTAACGGACATCCAATCCAACAACATCAAGCATGACGTTCATGGGCAAGCTCTTTGGGTGTGCCTAAGTAGGCCTCAATCACATCAGGGTTGTTACGGATTTGCTCGGCTGAGCCTTGCGCCAGTAACTTGCCATAAGACAAAACATAAATATGCTGAGCGATACGGAACACCACGTCCATATCGTGCTCAATCAACACAATCGTCAGCCCACCTTTTTGCCAAAGTGAATACACCGTGTCAATCATCTGGGTTCGTTCCTCTGGGCCCATACCCGCCACAGGCTCATCTAGCAGCAAGACTTTGGGCCGCAGCACCAAAGCCAGTGCAATATCCAGAAGTTTTTGATCGCCATGCGACAGATTGCCACTGACCACATCAGCTTTGTGCTGCAAACCCAAAAGCTCCATGACCTCCATGGCTCGGTCACGCGTTTGTGCAAGCGGAAAACTGCCGTGCATTTGCGCTGATTTACCCAAAGGAGATTGCAGCGCGCCTCTTAATGACTCTTCGACTGTCAACGTCTTAAAAAGTTTTGCAACTTGAAAGGCTCTGCCAATACCCTTGCGAATAATTTCACTGCTGGACAAGCCAACAATGTTTTCATCCTCGAGCAAAATTTTGCCAGCATCGGGCTGCAAAGCGCCCGAAATCAGATTGAAAAACGTGGTCTTGCCCGCACCGTTAGGGCCAATCACAGCCGACAAAGAACCACTGGGGAAATTCATGGACACATCCGATGTGGCTTTCACGCCGCCAAAGGATTTGCTTAAGTGTTCAATACGCAGCATCAGCTCACACCAGCCAGGTTTCGGGCAGGTGGCACACCGCCATAGGTTTGCCATGTTGAGCCAGCCAGCCAGCCGCAATCAACCGGAAGATTGATGCCCGTGATGGCAGAAGCCGCGGGTGAAAGCAAAAAGCCAATGGCATCCGCCACCTCTTCAGGTCTCACCATACGGCCCATGGCTGATTGGGCATGAAGGTCCGCAGGGTTACGGTCACCCCTGTCGATGGCGGCTTGCAGCCCTTCGGTCAAGGTGTAGCCTGGGGACACAGCATTGACTCTGACGCCTGAGCGACCCCATTCAGCCGCCAGACAGGCGGTGATGGAAATGACCGCAGCCTTAGCAGGTGCATAAGCGTGCAAAGGAATGGAGCGAGAACCAGTGATAGAGGCAATATTGACAATAGCACCGTGACCAAGAGTTGCCATGCGAGCGCCAAAAACAGCACAGCACAGGTAGGTTCCGCGTTGATCAACTGCTATCACTTTGTCCCATTCAGCCATGTCAAGTTGCTCTGGTGACAATTTGCGCTGCAAGATGCCCGCACTGTTGACCAAGCCAGATACAGCCCCATGGTTTTGAAAAATCAAGGCTTCGACTTCACGCACCATGGACTCTTGCAACACATCGCATGGGTAAAAAGCAGCAACGCCTGTCTTTTGGGTGGTGGTATCAGACCAGGTACCCGGTAGATCAAGGGCTACAACGGTGTCACCTCGTGCCACCAAATGCCGCACACAGGCAGCGCCAATGCCACTGGCTGCACCGGTCACCACGCTTAATTTTTGTGGGCTCATGTCTTACCACCTTTTCGGTTTATTTTTTGGAGCAGTTCAAGTGAAAAATCAGTGATGCCACGCTTGAAACCCAGCGCAAACAACAGCACCACCAAGCCCAAGGCCAAACCGTGGTATTCGGTTGTACGGGTAATGATGTCGTTGAATAACAGCAGCAAAGCAGCACCCACGACAGGCCCGATGAACACATGCAAGCCACCCATCATGATCATGAAAATAGCGTCTCCTGACATGGTCCAGTAACCAAAATCGGGGAATGCACCCGACACAAAAAGCGCCATCAAAACACCACCGATACTGGCCATGCAACTCGACAAAATAAATGCATAGAGCTTGATTCGCCAAACATCAATACCTAAGAAGGCAGCACGCTCAGAACTGTCTCGCACCATTCGCAAAGTGGCACCAAAGGGAGACTGCAAAATGACCCGCATCAGCAACAAACACAGTACACCTAAAGCACATGAAAACCAATACAGGGTGGTATGGTCAGACAAGTTGATGCCCAAAAATGGGGGGCGAGGAATACCGCCCATCAAACCTTGGTCCCCGCCTGTCAGGGAAGTCCAAGTCAGGATCACGCTGTGAATCAGCATTTGAAAAGCCAGCGTAAGAAAAGAAAAATAGATTTCCTTCAAACGCACACAGATTGCACCAATGAGCAAGCCCAATAAGCCACTGAATGCAATAGCGCCCAAAATAGCAACAGGAATAGAGACTTGTGTTTTTTGCATCAGCAAACCAAACACATAGGCACCGCTGCCAAAAAACATCGCATGGCCAAACGACACCATGCCGCCATAGCCCACCAAAATATTCAGCGAGCTGGCAAAAATACCAAAGGCAGCCAAACGAATCACGAAATCAAGGGTGACCCTAGACTGGGTGAGCAGGGGTATCAGAGACAAAACCAACAGTGCCGCCAAGGCCCAGCCGATATCATGACGCAAGGTGCTTTGCGATTTCATGCGCGGGATTCCTTACCCAGCAAACCATTGGGTCGCAAAATTAAAATAAGCACCATCGCTAAAAACATCAAGCCCTCGACAAAAAGTGGAAAGCCTATGGTGCCAAATGAACGTATGAGGCCTATCAACAAAGCACCTACCAAAGCACCACTGACGGAACCCATGCCCCCAATGACTGTGACGATGAACGATTCAATCAGGATGGAGAAACCCATGCCAGGTGACATCGAACGCACTGGCGCAGCCAGTCCACCGGCCAAACCGGCAAGCACCCCACCAAAAGCAAAAACAGCGGCATAAATGAGGCTGGTGTTGATGCCCAATGCAGAGGTCATGGTGGGATTTTGAGCGGACGCACGAATAATCTTGCCAATGCGGGAGAAGGTCAAAATACCCCATAGCGCCAAAGCAATCAACATGGCTGCCGCAATCAGGTAGACATAAAACACGGGCACCACCCCACCTGCAATGAAAAATGGAGGCGCTTGGAAGGACTCGGGCATTCCCATGGACAAAAACTCAGCGCCCCACACAATTTTGACGACATCGTCCATGATCAGTACAAGCGCATAGCAAACCAACAGCTGCATGAGTACATCGGCCTTGTAGACACGCCGCATGAGAAATCGCTCAAACAGGAAACCAAACAAACCGACGCCAATGCCAGCTGCCATCACGGCGATTGCAAAATTACCAGTAAGTCTGTAAGCAGTCAGGGCAAGGTAGGCACCCAACATATAGAAAGAGCCATGGGCAAAATTGACCACCCCGAGTACGCCAAAAATAAGGGTCAATCCTGCGGCAACCAAGAACAGCAAAGAGCCAACGATCAGACCAGTACCCATTTGGGTAACGATGCAAGACGCAGACGAAAAGCACTCCAAGAGGGCTTGCGGATTCACTCAAGACTCCATGTGAGATACAAAGAAAAAAACATCAGGCAAAACCTTTTCGTTTTTTCCACTCCGCTTCCAACTCGGCAATTTGTTTCCAACTGCCAGGAACAGGATTTTTCATGTAAGGCTCTTTCCCCGACAGCTCACCCCAAGCCAAGGCATAGTCCACCACGGTATGGTCTTGCGCTCGCATGGTCAATTTGCCATTCGCACCAAAGGGAGAGTCGATGCTGAGTCCTTCTAAGGCCTGCGCAACTTTTTTACCGTCTGTGCTTTTGGCCTTTTTGATGGCTGAGGTTAAAAATTGCACAGCCGCTGCGTTTTGCCATGCCCAATTCAGGGGCAAGTCTTTGAACTTAGCTTGGTAACTGCTGGCCCAGCTTGTATTGGCAGGGGTATTGGGAAAACTTTGCAAATAGCGGTTACCGGAGTGAAGTCCGAGTGGGACGTTTTTGACATTGGTCAAGACCGCATAGTCGGCAGCATTGACAGAGAAAAATTGTTTTCCACTGAAAAGCGCATAGATGTTTGCCTGGTCTATGAAGGAAGTTAGATCCCCACCCCAAAGGCAAGAGTAAATTGCCTGCGGGTTGACTTGCAGCAAGCGCGTGATGACTTCGCTGTAATCGGCTTGGAAAAGCTTGGGCCAAGCTTCACCAACAACCTCAACGTCTTTGTTGAAAAACTTCAGGTACTCGGCAAATTCCGCCGTGGTGTCGCGTCCATAAGCGTAATCGGGAGAACACGTCATCCAACGCCGCAAGTTCTTTTCTTTCGCCACTTTGGCAGCGTATGCCCCGCCAATGATGGCGTCATGCACCCCTTGCCTGGCACAACGAAATGCCAACGGGGTGCGTAATTTGGGGTCAGCTGTCAGCGAAGATGTCTCAGAGCAAGTGTGGATGACCAGCACACCCAAGTCGCGAGCAACCTCATGCACAGCAAAAGCACCAGAAGATGCTTCGGCGTCGATCAAAATTTCACAACCATCTGCGGTCACGAGTTCACGCGCTACCCGAGCTGCTTCTTGCGGCTGACCCTTGGAGTCGCGGATGATCAGTTCAATTTTGCGTCCACCAAAGCCACCACTGGCATTGAATTTTTCAACTTCCATGTTGGCGGCATTGCTTGAGGACTGGCCCAGCATAGCCACCCTGCCAGACAAAATGGTCGGCATACCCACCCGAATGGGTTTGTTTTGTGCCAAGGATAGGGCGGGAAAACCAAGGGTGCTGACCCCTGCAATAGTTGCAGCGCTTTGAATTAAACGGCGACGCTTGGGGGACGCCAAAACTTCAGTGTCTTTTGAAATCATGCTGTTGTCTCCATCTCTTTAACTTCAATGTTTTATTTAAGTATAGGGTAATAGTCATAGGGGAATAGCTGATAAAAACCCGAGGAAAAACAAAATTCCGAATGGCATTAGCATCAGGGTTTTATCAATAATTCAACTAGGGTTAACAGATCAATGCAACAGAAATTACTTTGGGCTGGGCTTCTTTTTCATACCGCCTTGTTCGCTCAAACCAGCAAAGAATGCGAGTTAATGCAACAAAGAATTGCGGGTACGAGCAATGTCAACAACGTTTGCTCCGCCCTTTACCAAGAATGTTCAAAGGAATCAGTCAAAAAAACAGACCCCAAGGAGGCTCAAACCCAATGCAGCAAAAACCTTGGCAGCTGTCAAATGGCTGGGCAATTGAGCGGAGAAGACTTACAACTTGTTATCGATGAATACAAAACCGCATGTAAAAAATAATTTGTTAAGTTAAGCCCAATCATCGTCAACAAGGTCTTGAATACTTTCAAACAAAATTGATCCCGCCGCCACACCAACAGCCGTGGCTGTAACGGTGCCTAACAAGGCAGAACCCCATAGGCTAGGTGTTGCTACCCCAGGCTGAGGTCGACTGTGTATTGAAGCCTCGCTCTGGCTTGCGGTTGTATTGGATGCAGCGACAGGAGGATTGAGTTTCGCTTGTAGCTCGGCATTTTTTGCTACGGCAAGCTGTAAAGCCAATTCGCTGGCCATTGCCCTTTGCACCAATAAATAAAGTGCATCTGACTGTTGAGAACAAGCTTGTTTGATGAGTGTTTCTGCGGCGACATCTTTCGGCGCCGCTCTTGACTGAAGCAACTGCCGCAGAAAATTTTGTAATTGATCGCGTTCTTCTAAAGTCATGACAGTCCTTTCATTAAGGGCAGCACCTTAATAAGCCGTGCAAAGCATACACTCAAGAATAGGCAGTTGGCGAAAGAAGAAGACAAATGTCTGTCAATTCAATTTTTTGGGAGTAATTCATATGAGCACCCTTTCCTTACCCGCAAATATTGAAAGTAACCCCAAAGTCAAAGCTGTTTTTGATGACATCAGGCAAACCCGTCAAAGTGATTTCATCAACAACATGTGGCACTATTTGGCGTTTGACCCTGATCTGTTAGAAAGTACTTGGCGCGAAGTTAAAGCTGTCATGGCTTCGCCATCCTCACTTGATCCTCTCACCAAAGAAATGATTTACATCGCGGTTTCTGTCACCAACGCTTGCAGTTACTGTGTTCATTCGCACACGGCAGCTGCTAAAAGCAAAGGCATGTCAGACGCGCAACACGCCGATTTACTGCGTGTGATTGCTTTGGCAGGAAAAACCAATCAGCTGGCTTCAGCGATGCAACTGCCTGTCGATGCTGTTTTCAATAAAGAATGAACAGCAAGTGAGAGGAAGTCCCCTCACCCTTTCACCCCCTAAGGAGCAAAAATGGCAATTCCGTGGTTAACCGCCCTCAAAATTGTGCCTTGGGAAAAGGTACTGGAACATGCGCCGGGTGTCCTTGAAAAGGCGCGTGGGTTTATGGATAAACGTCGAACAGACGGGGCTCAAGCGCCGACCGATCTGGCGCAAATGGCAAAGATGCAACAGGAAATGGCGCAATCGCTGTCCCAATTGGCAGAACAAAACCTTGCTTTGATTGCAGCAGTTAAACGCTTGCAGGTGCGAACGAAATGGCTCAGCGCAGGGCTGTTGTTGACGCTTTGTGCTTGCGCGGTTTTGGCAGCATGGGCAGTTCAATAGGCGTCGCCCATCCTTGTTGTCGTCGATTTTGGGGGGTGGAAATTGCAGGACAATCCACACCATGAGCACTTTCACCCCTGTTCACCTTTCAACTGCTTGGCAGTCGCTACAACACTTGGCGCAAGCCCCCTTACCTTCATTGCGTGAACTACCAACAGACGCTTCACGCAAATCGATGCATTTGCAAGCCTGTGGCATTCAGATGGACTTCTCACACCAGCGTGTGAATGAACCCGTGATGCAGGCTTTGCAAGCTTTGGCCAAGGACCGTCACGTTGATGATCAACTTCGCGCCATGTTCAATGCAGAAGCTATCAACACCACTGAACAACGCAGCGTGCTGCATGTGGCTTTACGCGGCAGCCATTTAAGCAACCCGCCATGGGGTCAAGCAGTTTCTGCGCAGGTCAAAGCACAGTTAGACAGAGTTTGTGTTTTCGCAGAGCAAATGCGTTCAGGCGATTGTGCAGGCTTTAGCGACTTGGCTATCACCGATGTGGTCAACATCGGTATCGGGGGTTCAGACCTTGGACCCCGCATGGCGACAATGGCTTTGCAAAATGTAGCTAACGAGACTGTGCGTGTGCATTTTGTCTCCAACGTGGATGCTTGGAGCTTGCAGCAAACTCTGCACAAACTCAATCCCGCCACCACCGCCTTTGTGGTGCAAAGCAAAACCTTCACCACGCAAGAAACCATGACCCTTGCTGCATCTGCGCGGCGTTGGTTGACCGATGCCGGTTGTCCCACTGCTCTTTTGCCTCGGCACCTGGTGGCTGTGACCGCCAACCCTGCGCTGGCCTTGGCCCAAGGTTTTGAGGCCGACCATATTTTTGAGTTTTGGGATTGGGTGGGTGGACGCTACTCCATATGGTCTGCGATCGGTTTGCCTTTGGCGATTGCAATAGGTGCCAAGGCTTACCGAGACATGTTGCAAGGTGCTTGCGATATCGATATGCACGTCCAAAGTGCAACACCAGACAACAATATCCCCTTGCTGATGGCCTTGCTGGGTATTTGGAACCGCAATTTTTTGGGTGCTGATTCTCTGCATATCGCCCCTTATGCCTCATGTTTGGGGATGTTGGTGCCTTATTTGCAGCAAATGGACATGGAGTCCAACGGCAAATCCACCCACATCGATGGCTCGGCGGTTCAGGTGGGAACTTCGCCGGTGTTGTGGGGTGGCTTAGGAATAGATGGACAACACGCTTACTTTCAGTTGATTCACCAAGGTTCGCACTTGGTAGCCACCGAATTCATTGGTGTCAAAACTGAAAACTCTGACTTGCCCTTCGCCGCTGAACACCACCACGTGGTCTTGCTTAATATGAAGGCACAGGCGCAGGCATTGGCGATGGGGCGAAACATTGAAGAAACAGAAGCTTTGCTTGTAAGCCAAGGGCTGTCTCCACTAGAGGCCAAACAACTTGCACCACATCGCAGTTATGCTGGCAACCGCCCTTCCACCACTTTGTGGCTAGAGACCATCACACCGCACAGTTTGGGGGCGCTGATGGCCATGTACGAGCACAAAGTGTTTTACCAAGCTGCTATTTGGGGCATCCATGCCTACGACCAATGGGGCGTAGAGCTTGGCAAAACAATGGCCAAGCAAATGGAATCACCTTGCTGAGAAAAAGTCAGCTGGTTTTATGGGGCCAAGTGCTTGTGCTGGGGAATGGATTATTAGGGTTTGAGCGACAAAATCAATTGCGCCATGCTTTTGGCATCTGCGTCAGAGACTTGAGGTTGTGGTGGCATGTAGTCCTCACCCCACACACCTGTGCCGCCGGCTTTGATCTTGGTGGCCAATTTATCCAATACAGAGCTGTCGCCTTTGTATTTTTCAGCAACCTCAAGAAAGTTAGGGCCGTATTTGCGTTTGTCAATCTGATGGCAGGCAAGGCAGTTGTTGGTCAGCATGAGTTTTTTCAGCTGCTCGTTATCTGCATAAACAGGTTTGGCACAAAACAACAAGCCGGCAAATACCGACACACCGAAAAAACGAAGAAGAACAGAAGGATAAGAAGAAGTGGATAAGTTGTTCATGATCACAATTTTAAAAAACCCTGTGTTGACTGGTCAAACAACAAGGACACTCGAGAAACCGCTGTTAAATGAAAAAACGCGCTGCACGAATGCAGCGCGTTCAAGAGGCATTAAGCCAATAACATTACTGAGGTGTTACCTTGAAGATAGCACCACGAGCCTCATCACCCACATACAAAACACCCTCAGTGGAGTGCAAGTGACGTACGCGACCTGCGTAGTCAGGGTAGGACATTTCGATCTTCTTGGCAGACATGCCGTCTTTGGCAACGTCAAGAATGTCGATACGGTTGCCAACGGGGGTGCCGTGGATACCAATACCTGCATAGCCAACGGCCAAGCGACCTTCCCATTCTTTCCATTGTTTGCCAACCAACCATGCGCTACCGCACATACCTTGTGACAAGCCATTGTTGTTGAACGCTGGCTTAAGGGCATTGGGATAGGCTTTCAGGTCGGTCATGGGCATGAACGCTGCGCGTTCTTTTTGAGGCATGGCACCCATTTGGTTAGGAGAGTAACCACAGTAGCCATCTGGACAAGCAGGACGGCCATTCACGTTGTCACGTGGGTCCCAGCCACCATTGCCGCCATTGACGAGTTTGGTGACTTCATCGCTGTGCCAAGGTCCATTTTCCGAAATGTAAACATCGTTACCACGGAAAGTGATGCCTTGAGGATTGCGGTGACCGTAAGTAAAGATGCGCTTATCAAAACCTGCGGGTGGGTTGTTGCCTGCAGCGGCTTTGCCGTCGCGGTCAACACGCAACACTTTACCGACCAGTTTGGAACCGTCTTGTGGGCCAGGACCATTGTGGTTGTCGCCAATCGTCACATACAAGAAACCATCAGGTCCGAATGCCAAAGCACCACCGTTGTGTGCGCCAGGGCCACCAAAGGGATGGTTGGATTTCTTGGGCTTGTAACCCATGTCGTTGATGATTTCGGTCACGTCAGAAACGCTCTTCATGTCGGCGCTGACTTTCATGCGCATCAGGATGTTGGCATAACCACCAAATGCACGGTTGTCACCTTTGGAGGTGGAACGCAGGTAGACATAACGATTCTTGTCAAACTCTGGGTCAACTGCAACACCTAAGACACCAGCTTGTCCGTCGCAAAACAGGTCATTTTTGGTTGCGGAGAAACCGCTTGAACCACCGATGCCAAGCAGCTTGTTGATGCTGCCAGAAGGGGTGCGAACCGACAGTCCAGCGCATTTTTCGGTGAAGAAAAAGGTGCCGTCTTTCATCGCGGCCATGCCCCATGGGTCTTTGGCTTCGACAAACTGCTCTACCTTGACAGTGACTGCCAATGCAGACTGTGCGCCCATCAGTGCAGATGCAGCAACGCCCGCTGCGATCATTCCTGATTTCATTTGTGTTGAAAATTTCATTCTTTCTCCATGTTGTGCAAAGCTAACTCTTAAAAAAACTAAGAGCGACTGAGGGTTGTTACAAACTCAAGAAATCAAATTCAGCTGAGAAATCAATAAAGAAATTGACTATCAAAAATTAGACTTCTCATGAATTTTGAACTTTGCAACTTCAACGATTGACTAGTAGAACTACCTAGAGATTTAATGTTGTGAATAATTCCCTGAGGGGCATTTTGAATACTCGCAAATGCTTCATTAACGGCTAAGCCATAAAGTTCGGCTCAATGATGTTGTGACGTTGAGCCAAGTGAACCAAACCTGCCAAGGTATCAACTTTGAGTTTGTCGCGTATCTTGGTTTGACGGTTATAGACAGTCTTTTCATTCAAGTTCATGACCTTGGCGCAGTAGCTGATGGTCTTGCCTTGCGCGAGCAATCGAAACAACTCTAGCTCTCGCAACGTAAGGGAATCAATTCGAACAAATTCTTCATCTGCATCTTTTGGACTTGGCGATGAGAGAGAGTCTGCATCTACAAATTCTTCGCCTACATAGGCGGCATGAATAGAAAGTAGTAATTTTTCGGGCGCAACATTCTTGGATACAAACGATTTAGCACCTGCTTGCAAGGCTTTTTGTTTGATGGTGTGAGAGTCGTACATGGTGCATATCAGTACTTTTGCATTCGGGTCACGCATCAGCAGTTTCTGCAACAAACTCAAACCGCTGACACCGGGCATGGATAAATCCAATACCGTGACATCTGGGTGATAAACCACAAAAGCCATGTAGGCAGATTCAGCGTCACTTGCCTCAGCAGCTACTTCAATGTTGGAATCGGATTCGAGTAAACGTTTATAGCCTGCTCGCACAACGGGATGGTCATCAACCAATAAAACTCTGATCATTGATAAATGGGAAGCTTGTTTAAGAACCTCGAAATACATCGAGCTGGCAAGCGCGTATTTTGAGGTAAGCACGAATTTGGGAATTATTCCCCGCCAATAAAGGGGGACAATCTTTAAGGCTTATTTAAATAAGGGAATTTCACCCTATTCCCACTCAATGGTCGCAGGGGGCTTGGAACTCACATCCAGCACAACCCGGTTGACGCCTCTCACCTCATTGATGATGCGGCCCGACACTTTTTTCAACAGTGCATAAGGCAGTTCAGCCCAGTCTGCGGTCATGAAATCACTGGTCACCACTGCACGTAAAGCTACGACATAGTCATAGGTGCGTCCGTCGCCCATCACCCCCACGCTTTTCACGGGCAAGAACACCACAAAAGCTTGGCTGGTGGCTTCATACCAATTGCGCGGAACTTGGGTTCCACCAAAGGCCACAGAAGATGCGTCTCCTTCAAACGGCGTGTTGCGCAATTCTTCGATAAAGATGGCGTCTGCTCTGCGCAGCAAGTCGGCGTATTCTTTTTTCACTTCACCCAAGATGCGAACACCCAAGCCAGGACCTGGGAAGGGATGGCGGTACACCATGTCGTGCGGCAAACCCAGTGCGACACCGAGTTCGCGAACCTCGTCCTTGAATAAATCGCGCAGCGGTTCAAGCAGCTTCAAGCCCAGCTGCTCGGGCAAGCCGCCCACGTTGTGATGGCTTTTAATGGTGACCGCTTTTTTGCTTTTGGCTCCGCCGCTTTCAATCACATCGGGGTAGATCGTGCCTTGGGCTAAAAAGGTGGCACCTTTGTGGCCATCACTGCCTGCTTTGAGTTTGGCCGCCTCTTGTTTAAACACAGTGACGAACTCTGCCCCAATGATTTTCCGTTTAGCCTCAGGTTCAGAAACACCTGAGAGTTTGCCCAAAAATAAACCGCTGGCATCAACCCGTATCACTTTGGCGTGAAACTTGCCCGCAAACATTTCCATGACTGCATCACCCTCATGCAGACGAAGAAGGCCGTGGTCAACAAACACGCAGGTGAGTTGCTCGCCAATAGCGCGGTGAATCAGGGCCGCAGCTACGGACGAATCCACACCGCCTGACAAACCCAAAATGACTTCTTCGTCCCCCACTTGTTCTCGTATACGCGCGACAGCTTCATCGACATAATTGCCCATCACCCAATCAGGTGAGGCTTTGCAAATTTCCAAAACAAAACGATTCAGCAACGCCCTGCCCTGCTCCGTGTGGGTCACTTCAGGGTGGAATTGCACGCCGTAAAAATGCCGCGTCTCATCAGCAAACCCTGCAATCGGGCAACTGTCTGTGCTGGCCATCAACTTAAAGCCTGAGGGCAGTTCGGTGACTTTGTCGCCATGGCTCATCCACACTTTCAACATGCCGTAGCCTTCGGGTGTGGTGAAGTCAGCAATGTCTTTTAAAAGTGCAGTATGGCCTCGGGCACGCACTTCGGCATAGCCAAACTCCCGAGTCTGCCCCGCTTCGACCTTGCCACCCAACTGCTGGGCCATGGTTTGCATGCCGTAACAAATACCTAAAACCGGTATGCCCAATTCAAACACCGCATCGGGTGCCCGGTCATCTACTTCATAAACACTGGCGTGACTGCCAGAAAGGATGACGCCTTTGAGATTGTCGTCTTTGGCGTATTCACGCACCCAATCGTTGCTGACATCACAGGGATGCACCTCGCAATACACATGGGCCTCACGCACCCGGCGCGCGATCAGTTGGGTAACTTGCGAGCCGAAGTCGAGGATCAGGATTTTTTGGTGAGGCATCAATGAAAACTCAATTTAAATTTTGACCGTCAGCGTCAAGCATCGCTCGCACACTGTCAATCAATTGCGGCAGGTGATTCTTCACGGCCGATAAAACGGTCATGGAATCGATATCACCCAAATAGTTGTGAACCAGGATATTGCGAAAACCACTCACTTCACGCCATGGCACTTCGGGGAAGAGGTTTTTGAGTGCTTCAGGCAACATTTGAGTAGCCTCTGAAAGAGTCTGCAAATTTCGCAGGGTTGCATCGTAAAGAACTTCGTCCTTTGTTATGTCGCCACGCACTTGAATACGATCAATTTTGGCAGCTACATCCAAAATATGTAATGCATAAATTTGCCAAGACTTGCTCACAACGATACTGCCTCATCCAAAATTTTCTTCCGCATATGTGGATTTAGTTCATGCTCTGGAATCAACTCCACCCTGCGATTCAATAATTCAGACAATCTTTGAGCCAAAGGTATGCGCTGGGAAAAAAGGTCATAACCTTTTGGGAGCTCAACTAGAAAATCTACGTCACTTGCAGCTGTTTCTTCACCTCTTGCGACTGAGCCGAAAACCCTTAATCGGCTTGCGCCAAATTGCTCTGCAACTTTATTTAGGGTAGACCTAATATCTTGAAGTTCTCGAAGAAGCATAAAGAGGTCCTTTCAAGTCACCACATTATTCAGCGCGGTAATTCGGCGCTTCTTTGGTGATTTGCACATCATGGACATGGCTTTCGCGCATACCAGCGGTAGATATTTCAACGAACTCTGCGCGGTTGCGCATGTCTTCAATGCTGGCACAACCGCAATAGCCCATGGCGGCACGAACACCACCTGCCATTTGATAGACGATGCTGACCATGGATCCTTTGTAAGGCACACGTCCTTCAATGCCTTCGGGTACCAATTTGTCTGCATTGGGGTTACCCGTGGTGGCTTCTTGAAAATAACGGTCTGCACTGCCCTGCTGCATAGCGCCAATGCTCCCCATGCCGCGGTAACTTTTGTAGCTGCGTCCTTGGTAAAGAATGACCTCGCCAGGCGCTTCTTCGGTACCCGCGAACATGCCACCCATCATCACGCAAGACGCACCTGCTGCAATGGCCTTGGCAATGTCGCCGCTGTAGCGAATACCGCCATCCGCAATCAAGGGCACGCCTGTGCCTTGCAAAGCCATGGCCACGTTGTCGATGGCGGTGATTTGAGGAACACCCACACCCGCCACGATGCGCGTGGTGCAAATCGAGCCTGGTCCGATGCCCACCTTCACGCCATCAGCCCCCGCCTCTACCAAGGCCAAAGCGGCAGCGCCTGTAGCGATATTTCCACCTACCACATCAATTTGAGGGTAATTTTGCTTAACCCAGCGAACACGCTCAATCACACCGTGGCTATGCCCATGCGCAGTATCGACCACGATGGCATCCACGCCCGCCTTGACTAGTGCGGCTACACGTTCTTCCGTACCAGGACCCACTCCCACCGCAGCGCCGACCCGCAATCGACCCGAAGCGTCCCGCGCTGCATTGGGGAAGCTGGTTTGCTTGGTGATGTCTTTCACGGTGATGAGGCCTTTGAGCTCAAACGCACCATTGACCACCAATAAGCGCTCCAACTTGTGCTTGTTCAACAAGGCTTTGGCTTGTTCGGGCGTCGTGCCCTCGGGCACGGTGATCAAACGCTCGCGTGGCGTCATGATTTCCTTGACCTTGACGTCATAGCGTGTTTCAAAACGCAAGTCACGTCCTGAGACGATACCCACCACTTTGCCGCCATCGCAAACAGGAAAACCCGAAATACCCATTTGTTCTGACATTGTCATGACTTGGCGTACCGTGTGATCGGGCGTGATGACCACAGGGTCAAGCAAAACGCCGCTTTCATACCGCTTGACTTTGGCCACTTCCGCGGCTTGTTGCTCAGCAGTGAGGTTTTTGTGCACGATGCCCATGCCGCCTTCTTGGGCGATGGCAATGGCCAAGCGGGCTTCTGTGACTGTGTCCATGGCAGCTGACACCAAGGGCAAATTCAAAGCGATATGCCGCGAAAACTGAGTAGAGAGTTGGGTGTCCTTAGGCAGGACTTGTGAGTAGGCTGGGACCAGCAACACATCGTCGAAGGTCAGCGCTTTGCCAAGCAGGCGCATGGTATGTCTCCAAAAACACGATCATACCGGCATGGGAATCAGCTACCCCATCCCCTTGGCTTATTATTCAGATAACCAGTTGAAGGCATAACAGCCCTTTCTTTTCAATGCATGCGTTCATTCCAAAAAATTTTTTTAATGCTTCAGTGAACGACAACCACGTTCTAGAGGTTTGGAAACGCCAATTCATAGAACTTTTCTCGCTCATTGGGTTCCTCACCTGTTTGATCACTGGGTTGATTCCCAACAGTCAATACAACACTTTAGTTCTTCTATTCGCAGGTGCCTGTTTTGCTGTTTTAGGTCTTGCGTTCAGGCGAGGTTTGAATTGGTTCTGGGCCGTTAACTTGATCATGCTGGTTGCCAGCAGCTTGTTGCTCTATTTGATTTTTGTCACCGGTGGAACTGCGTCTGTTCTCATGATCTGGATTGCAGGCCTTTCATTGATGCCATTCATATTGCTCAGTAAACGAGTGGCTGTGACATGGCTCTTTTTGCACATCAATGCTTTGTTTATGATTTTGCTGGCCTCACAAGCAGGATGGATCGACACACAGAGCAACACCACAAAAGAGATGGTCTTATGGGCTTTCGCCAACAAAATGCTGGGCGCCATTACTTTGATAGTGATCCTTGATTTTTTAGACAACAGCCAACAAAAACAGTTAGAAAAACTGCAAATGCGTGGTCATGAACTGCGCAATATTCACCAAGAGTTGATTCGAGCCCAAAGCCACAAAGATGAATTTATTGCCTCTGTAGGTCATGAGTTGCGCACACCCATGAATGCCATCTTGGGTTTTAATGCGGTGCTACGTGATCAAGTTAATTCAAGCGCAGAGGATGAACAAAGGGTGGACATGATCCGCGAATCCACCCAGCATTTGCTGGCACTCATCAACGACATTTTGGATTTTTCACAGCTGCAAGCACAGCGCATGCAGCTCGGACAAGAACCCTATGCTTTGCACGCCGGTTTTGAAGAGATCGCTCAACGCCTGAACCGCCGAGCGATCGAGAAAAAACTCCAAGCCATTTGCAGCCTAGACCCGCTTTTGCCGCACTGGGTGTTGATGGACCACAAACGCTTTTCTCAAATGATCGACAACTTGCTCGATAACGCCTTGAAGTTCACCAACCAAGGTGAAATAGCCCTGCACTTCAAAAGCTGTGAACTTGGCTTACGAATTGAGGTGAAAGACTCGGGTATCGGCATGACTCCTGAGCAAGCCTCCCATATTTTTGGGCGCTTTGAGAAGGTCTCCATGAACCCCGTTCACCTGTATGGTGGTACCGGACTGGGTTTATCGATTTGTGAAAAATTAGTCCAGCTTCAAAATGGCCGTATAGGCGTGAGCAGTACTTTGAACCAAGGGTCCTTGTTTTGGGTGGAACTGCCTTTATTGCTAACTGAAGCGCCCCATGCGCTTATCGTCGAAGGTGAGTCATCTGGTGCTTTGAATAACTTTCCAAGTGTATTTTTGGTGGTGGATGACCAAGCAGTTAACCTTTTGGTCGCTCAGCGACTGCTGCAAAAAATATGGCCTGGTTGCAGAGTGCACACCACCACCTCAGGTCAAGAGGCTTTGCTGTGGTTGAAAGCGAATTCAGTCGACATGGTGCTCATGGACATGTTCATGCCTGACATGGATGGTCTAGAAGCGACTCACCACATCCGCAGTTTGGATACACCTGTGAAGAACGTGAGGATTATAGGACTGACCGCCAGCAGCAATTCAAATGACCACAAGCAATGTTTAGAAGCCGGCATGAACGATATCGTGTTCAAACCACTTGAGCAGGATGCACTTCAAACATGCGTCATGCGTTGCTGGAGAACCCAGCCATGAACCTCGCTGAATCGCTGAGACGAATCACCCCCACCCGCTTGCGTGAAGGTCGCATGCCGTTTGTGTTTTATTCAGGCGTCGTGTTACTGATCGTGATTGCCCTGATTGCCATTTTGACGCCCACCATTGGCAGCCAAGAAGGTCGCTATGCCTTTATGGGAGTCATCGCATTGAGTTTGGTGATGCTCAATGCGGGTGTATCAGCAAAACAATTGCTGACATTTGTGTGTGTCTATGCAGCGATACACATCACCTTAGCCTCATGGTTTAGCCAAGGCATTTTTTCGCCGCGTATCAATTGGCTCTACCTCATCCCCATTTTGATGATGCATATGGTCAGTCGCCGCGCAGCCTGGACATGGACCGGAATCATCATTGCATTGCAAGTTGCCATCTCGACACTCACCTATTCTGATCTTCTGCCTAACAACACGCCTTTAAACAAGACACACGAGGTGTATGCTTTTTTTGTTTACTTCGTTACAGCCAGCAGTTTGATTGCGTTAACGCTGATTTACCAAGGCATCAGCAATAAAGCCATTGCAGAGATCAAAGTTCGAAATGAAGAACTGGAGACTAAACGACAAGAATTGCAAGCCATTGTGGATATCAGAGACCAGTTCATCGCCTCGGTCAGTCATGAACTGCGTACCCCCATGAATGCCATCATGGGCTTTAATGACTTGCTACAACAGTCACAAGCCCAAAACCCAAAGGCATTTGAAGTATTGCAACTCACTCAGCAATCCGGCGAGCATTTGCTCACAGTGATCAATGATGTGTTGGACTACTCGCAATTTCAATCTGGCAAATTGGGAATCCATCCAGAGCCATTTGAATTGCGTAAAACCGTTGCCAACGCCATGGAACTGTTTGCCAACCGCGTCAAAAGCATGCGACTCGATTTTCAATGCGAGGTTGATGAAGCTCTGCCAGCATGGGTCATCGCCGATCGACACAGGCTAATGCAAATTTTGGTGAACTTGTTGGGTAACGCCCTCAAATTTACGCAGCAAGGTCATGTGACGCTGCGTGTCAAATCAATCGACGGGTTTGTGGTGTTTGAAGTCGAGGACACCGGCATAGGCATCTCGCAGGAGCAACAGTCAAAGGTGTTTGAACGCTTTTCCCAGGCCACGGTGCAAACCCAAGCAATGTATGGCGGCAATGGCTTAGGGTTGGCCATTTCTAAGCGCTTGGTGGAACTCATGGGTGGGGACATTGGGGTGCGCAGCCAGTTAGGAAAGGGCAGCCTATTTTGGTTCACTGTTCCGTTGTTGGCCACAGAACCCAAGCGCACAAACCTTGTGCCAAGCCCACGCTTTGACAAATTGCAGCAACATGCTTGGCGCTTTTTAATCGTTGATGATGTTGCCATGAACCGCTTGCTGCTTCGTCAAATTTTAAAATTGGAATACCCCAATGCGTATATGAGTGAAGCTGAGGACGGCTTACACGCTTTGCAATCTCTCAAAAATGCAGACTTTGATCTGGTATTCATGGACATGATCATGCCGCAAATGGACGGGATAGAGGCCAGCAAATCGATTCGCAGTACCGTGGATGTGCAAGGTCAGCACTTGCCAATTTTGGGTTTATCCGCCAACGTCAATTCTGGTGACCGAGACAGATTTATGCAAGCGGGTGCGGATGACTTTTTGCTCAAACCCTATGACCGCCAAACCTTGGTTGAAGTTACTGAGAGGTTGTTGTTTACCTCCACTTACGCGACTAACGTGACTCAGTAACCCGCTTTCGCACCTTGCCTTCTTTTGGCAAACAAACCCGCAGCGCGGCTTCCTTGCTGGTTAAAACGCAAGCGACGCGCCTCTTTGGGGTCGACCAGCAAGGGACGTAGCAATTCAAGGCGGTCACCCTGCACAAGTGGCGTATCTGTTTGCACAGTTTTACCCCAAACGGCAGAACGCCACGAAGAAAAAGCTTCTGTATTGAGTCGCAGTTGCTCAAGTGCGATGACTTTTACTTGAGCCGCTGTTGAGCCTTCATCGCAGTCAACCAATACAACCAGCACTTGACGCGGCCCCATGGAGATCAAGACTTCAATTTTCATGAGGCGTAGACCACCTCTGCCCGTTTCACAAACGAGTCGACCAAAGTCGCGGCTATGCGGTCAAACACAGGGCCTACCAAAGCACCAAAGACGGAATCAAAACTGTAGGAAAGTTTCAGCTCCACTCGGCAAGCACGCTCATCCCCTAAAGCAATGAAATTCCACTCCCCTTGCAAGTGCTTGAAAGGGCCGTCCACCAAATCGAGCCGCACCTGTTGCGGCATGACATGGGTGTTGTGTGTGGTGAAACTTTTATGCAAGCCGCCGAATGTCATGCCAATACGGGCGGTCATGGCGTCGGGTGTTTCATCGAGTATTTCGGTCTTGTCGCACCAAGGCAGAAAACGCGGGTAGCTGCGGACATCAACGACCAAATTGAACATCTCTTGTGCGCTAAACCAGATAAGGACAGACTTCTCGATGGTTTTCATAGAATGGGGGCTCTGCCAAGTTGGCGGTTGTGGCGATTGTAAAGACCTCGCCTTTCTCTTTTACCCCCCTTATGGCCACCAAAACCGACGCATCCACTCGCATTGCCGACAACAAAAAAGCGGCCTTTAACTACTTTTTCGAGGAACGCCTAGAAGCTGGGATGGTCTTGGAAGGGTGGGAAGTCAAAGCTGCGCGTGAAGGCAAGGTGCAACTGACAGACGGCTATGTGGTCATTCGCAATGGCGAAATGTATGTCATTGGTTGCCAAATCAACCCGCTGAAAACCGCCTCTACCCACGTCAACCCTGATGCGGTACGTTCACGAAAACTGCTGCTGCACAAAGAAGAAATTCGACGCCTGATTGGCAAGGTGGAGCAAAAAGGTTACACCTTGGTGCCGCTTAATTTGCATTGGAAAAATGGACGCATCAAATGCGAAATTGCTTTGGCCAAAGGCAAGGCAGAGCATGACAAACGCGACACCATCAAGGACCGTGAAGGCAAGCGCGAAGTTGAACGTGCCATGAAGAGCCGTACCCGCTGATTAACCGATCAGTTGAGACTGTCCGGCCTCTATCAGCAAGCGTTGATCGCATCGCTGGCTAAGAGCAATATCGTGGGTGACCAAGACCAAGGTTGTCCCCAATTCTTGATTAAGGTCCAGCATCAGCGCCATGACTTTTTCGCCGGTGGCATGGTCTAAGCTGCCAGTGGGTTCATCAGCCAGCAAAACATCTGGCTTGACCACAAAAGCCCGCGCCAACGCCACACGTTGCTGCTCGCCACCGCTCATGACTTTAGGGTAGTGATTCAGACGCTCTGAGAGGCCAACCCGGGCAAGCATCTCTTTGGCCACAGGTTTAGGGTTGGGGTGACCTGACAGTTCAAGCGGCAACATCACGTTTTCGAGCGCTGTGAGGGGCGCCAACAATTGAAAACTTTGAAACACAAAACCGATGTGCTTGGCGCGCAATGCAGCCCGTTGGTCTTCATCCAAGAGAAAAAGGTCTTGACCGGCAATATGCACCGTGCCTTGGGTGGGCGTATCTAAACCTGCCATGATGGCCAGCAAAGTACTTTTGCCCGAGCCAGAAGCGCCCACAATGGCCAAGGTTTGTCGAGCATTTAAAGAAAAATCGATATCGCGGAGAATGTCGAGGGTGCCAGTGGCATCGGTGACAGATTTGTAAACATGAGAGACGGCAATCAGGCTGGAGGACATATACAGTGCCATTGTGGAGACGACGTTACTTTAACTTGCTGGCCTTGGGCCTGTTAACGCAAGGTGTATTTTCCCCTTTGGCCTTGGCGAAAGATCGCAAACTGTTGGTGGTTGGCGACTCCCTCAGCGCCGAATATGGTTTGCCACGCGGCAGTGGCTGGGTCGCTTTGCTGGCGCAACAACTGCTCAAAGAACAATCAACTTGGCAAGTGGTCAATGCCAGCATCAGTGGCGACACCACAGCGGGCGGTCGCTCCCGCTTGCCTGCGCTTTTACAACAACACCAACCCGGGATCGTCATCATTGAGTTGGGGGGCAATGATGCATTGCGTGGTTTTTCAATGAAGATGACAAAAGACAACTTGCAAGAGATGATCAAAGCATGCCAAGCAATCAAAGCCAAAGTGCTGTTGGTGGGTATGCAAGTTCCGCCTAACTATGGGGCCGACTATGCAGCAGAGTTTTCACAAGTTTTTGTCCGTTTGAGCAAGACCTATAAAACAGCCGTGGTTCCTTTTTTACTGAAAGGCATTGCGGACACACCCAACGCCGCTGAGTGGTTCCAAGCGGATCGTATTCACCCCAACGCCGCCGCACACCCGAAAATGCTTGCCAATGTGTGGCCAGTGTTAAAGAAATTGCTCTGATGCCTGTTGAACTTGTCAGCGCAGAAGAGGCCATGGCCTTAATGATGCACAACGATGGTTTGAGTTGCATCATTGATGCCCGCAGCGAAGATGAGTTTGCCCTTGACCATTTGCCCTCGGCGCTCAATTGGCCTTCTCTCACCAACGAAGAACGCATCAAGGTAGGCACACTTTACAAACAAGTCGGCGCTTTCGAGGCCAACAAACTTGGCGCATCGTTGGTTGCGGCCAATATCGCCAAACATATTGAAAAGTATGTGATGGACCTGCCTAAATCATGGCGGCCATTGGTTTACTGCTGGCGTGGGGGAAAGCGAAGCGGCTCTTTGGCCTTGGTGCTTGGGCAGATTGGCTTCAAAGTCAATGTCATTGAAGGGGGCTATAAAGCCTTTCGTGCCGCCGTTGTTCAGCAGACCAGTCAGTTGGCCCTTAGCCTTCAATTCAAGGTCGTCACTGGTCCCACTGGTTCAGGAAAAACACGACTGCTTCATGCCTTAGCCGCAGAAGGTGCGCAAGTTTTAGACCTTGAAGCGCTGGCAGTGCATCGCAGTTCGGTGTTGGGCCGTATTCCGGGCCAATCGCAGCCCAGTCAAAAGCAATTTGACATGCGTGTGTGGAATACGCTTCGCCAATTTGACCCAAGCCAAGTGGTCTATGTAGAAGCAGAGAGCAAAAAAGTGGGCAATGTCAGTGTGCCTGAAACGCTGATGGAGACGATGCGAGCCAGCCAGTGCATTGACTTGATATTGCCCTTGGAAGAAAGAGTAGAACTGCTCATGGAGGACTATGCGTTTTTTGCACAAGACCCTGAGCAGTTTTGCAACAGACTGACAACCCTCATTGAAGCACGTGGCAAAGTGGTTATTGAGCAATGGCAGTCACTGGTTCACTCAGGCCACATTCGCCAAGTGGTGCAAGAGTTGTTGTCAGAGCACTATGACCCCACCTATGCTCGGTCGGTAGAGCGCAATTTCCGTTGCTGGCCTGATGCCCTCAAGGTAGAGTTGAAAGACCACCATGCAGCATCACTGCAAGCACTGGCCAAGCAGTTGATCGCGCAGACAAATCAAATTCCTGCTTGAGCAAGCGCTTGAGCCACATCGTCAATCAAATCTTCAGCAGCTTCTAACCCCACCGATAAACGTACAAAGCCGCCTTGCAACAAAGCTTCATTCGACATGAGGCGTAACTCTCGCAAATGGTAAGGAACCACCAAGCTCATGGGGCCGCCCCAGCTAAAGCCCAATTTGAATAGCCGCAGTGAATCACAAAAGGTATCGAGTTGCGCTTGACTGATGGCCGGATCCAAACGCAATCCCAGCAAAGCAGCGGCAAGACCCTCAAAATGAACTGGCCCTTGCGCAGGTTGATCGCCTGCACACAAACGCCGCCAGTGAGGGTGGCCAGGCGAGGACACCACCGCAGGGTGCAGTACCTGCGCAAACGCAGACTGCTGCAAGCACCAAGCGGCCAACGCCCTGGCTGTTGCATCTTGTTGCTTGTAGCGCAATTCCATGCTCGGCAATGAACGCAACACCAGTTCGGCGTCGTTGGCACCAACCCCGAAGCCCATGCGCATATGGCTGAGTTTGAGCTGTTTGGCCAATTGGTCATCACAGGTGGTGACGCTGCCCATCAAGACATCGCCTCCGCCACTGGGAAATTTTGTCAAAGCGTGAACGCTGATGTCTACGCCTAGTGGCATGGTGCCTTGTGCTGGCTCAAGATCAAACGGGGCAAACGCCAAACCTGCACCCCAGGTGTTGTCCAGCGCGGTCAAGACGCCCTTGCTACGCGCCAATCTAACCATTTCAAACACGTCGGGAAATTCCAGCGTCACAGACCCAGCAGCTTCAAGCCAAATCAATCGGGTTTGCGGCGTGATGCGCAAAGACAGATCGGCAAGATCCATCGGGTCGTAGAGTTGAAAGGTAATGCCCCATTGTTTCAACTCACCTTCGGCAAATGTTTTGTGAGGGCCATAGACGTTGTCAGGCAATAAAATTTCGTCCCCCTGCTTAAGCAGTGCCATGTTGACCAGTGCGATCGCAGCAAGGCCACTGGGTACCAAGACCGCGTGTTGAGCGCCCTCTAGGTAGCAAATGCGCTCTTCTAAGGTAAATGTGGTGGGTGTTCCATGCAGGCCATAGGTATAGCCTTTTTTATCCAGCCATGTGCGCTCACGCATGGCTTGCACATTAGGAAAAATAACCGTCGACGCTTTGTGTACGGCAATTTGAGGCGCCGCAAAATCAGAAGGCGCTTTGTAGCCGTGGTGAATCAGCTCAGTGACGGGCTTCATGCACTAAACCCGCCATTTCTCCAGCAATTTTTCGGGACGCGTGGTGTCATAAGCCTCAAAAGGCTGGTGAATCCAAGGGTTGGTGGAAAGGTACTCCACAGAAAAATCTGGCGTGAAACTCGACACGCCTTTGGTCCAGATCACCGCACTGCGCAACTCGGTGATGGGCGAATAATTGTTGCGCAGCATGTCAATGACAGCGTTCAAGGTATGGCCTGAATCAGCCAAGTCATCGACCAGCAACACGCGACCAGCGATTTCACCTTTAGGGGTGGTGATGTAACGCGCAATGTCTAAATGGCCCTGAACGGTTCCACCTTCAGAACGGTAAGAACTGGTGGACATGATCGCCAAAGGCTTGTCAAAAATACGTGAAAGCACATCGCCTGGACGCATACCGCCACGGGCCAAGCACAAAATGGTGTCAAACGCCCACCCAGATTGGTGAATCTTGATAGCAAGCTTCTCAATGAGGTTGTTGTACTCGTCATAAGAAACATACAAATGCTTGCCGTCTTCAGTCAACATGGTGGTGCATTCCTGTGAGGGTTCAATCGTGAAAGGGATGGCGAACCATGATGGTGTGGTCACGGTCCGGGCTGGTAGAGATCAAATGGATGGGAACACCTGTCACCGTCGCAATGCGTTCCAAATAAGCACGGGCTTGAGATGGGAGTTTGGCGTAATCGGTGATGCCCACGGTGCTGTCAGTCCAACCAGGCATGGTTTCGTAAATCGGCTTGCAACTGGCAATGTCGTCTGCGCCCATAGGCAAAATATCGATGACCGTGCCGTCCAATTCGTAAGCAGTGCAGAGTTTGAGTTCGGTCAGACCGTCTAACACATCCAACTTGGTGATACAAAGACCACTCAAGCCGTTGACTTGCGCACTGCGTTTGAGCAAGGCCGCATCAAACCAACCGCAACGCCGAAAGCGCCCTGTGGTAGTGCCCTTTTCCGCACCCACGGTGCTCATATGCCAGCCTGGTGTTCCTTCTACATCCCAGTCAAGTTCAGTAGGGAAAGGACCGCCGCCCACGCGGGTGCAATAGGCCTTGGTGATGCCCAAGATGTAATGCAACAAACCAGGGCCTACACCCGAACCAGCGGCAGCATTGCCAGCGACGCAATTACTTGAAGTCACAAAAGGGTAAGTGCCGTGATCCACGTCCAGCAAAGT
The DNA here is from genome assembly GCA_945882755.1 of Bordetella parapertussis. Taxonomy (GTDB): domain Bacteria; phylum Pseudomonadota; class Gammaproteobacteria; order Burkholderiales; family Burkholderiaceae_C; genus Limnohabitans. Next base: position 37,827 of record CAMCWS010000002.1, read on the forward strand.
ACCTTGTGCGCCTTCGAACAACAAATTGGAACCTGCGTGGTGCGCCTCGTTGAGCTCTCGCGACACATCAGCCACCATCGGCAAAATTTGTGCAGCGTGGGCCATGGCTTCATCTAAAACCGGCTGAAATTGAACCTTGCCATTGCTGACAAATGGTTTTAGCGCATCAGGGAAAGCAAAGTTTTCCGAACCCAAGAAGGTGGTCAGCACATGGTTGTGCACATCAAGCAGTTCACTCAATTTAGCGGCGAAGCGCTCAGGGTGTTTCAGGTCTTGGACGCGCAATGCACGACGCGCAATTTTGTCTTCATAAGCTGGACCAATACCGCGCCCTGTGGTGCCAATTTTCTCAGAGCCCCCTTGTTCACGGGCAGCTTCACGTGCGATGTCCAATGCAGCATGAAAAGGCAAAATAAGCGGGCAGGCTTCGCTGATGCGCAAACGCGATCTAACCTCCACACCCGCTTTTTCCAAACCTTGGATTTCTTCGAGCAATTTACCGCATGACAGCACCACGCCATTACCGATGTAGCACTTCACACCTGCGCGCATAATGCCACTGGGAATCAAATGCAAAGCAGTTTTTACGCCGTTGATGACCAGCGTGTGGCCCGCATTGTGTCCACCTTGGAAACGCACCACGCCTTGCGAAAACTCGGTTAACCAATCAACCAATTTACCTTTGCCTTCATCGCCCCACTGGGTACCTACGACGACGACATGACGTCCGTGCTGTTTACTCATGGTGTTCACATTCAGGTTGAGGCTAAGGGCTGGAGTATCCATTGCCCCTTGAGGAGAACCAGTTCTCGATCGCAGTGAAATTCATCCACTTCGCTGTCATGTCCGGGCAGCATGCAAACCACTGTGTGGCCTTGTTGACGAAGTTGGCTGATGGCTTGGTGCAAACCAGCATCTTCGCCCCAAGGGGCACGAATCGCGGCTTGCGGAACCGGGCGCTGAGTCAAACTGACCAAGGCTTTGATGTCGAGGCTAAAACCTGCCGCAGGGCGTTTGCGCCCAAACAAGGCACCTACTTCGTCGTAGCGGCCACCACGCACCAGTGCATCACTGGCTTCAGGGACAAACACTGCAAAGCGTGGGCCACTGTAATAGGCAGCACCTCGCAAGTCTGCCAAGTCGATGCTGACTTGATGACCATGTATATGTGTCGCCAACCAGCGCAACTGCGAAAGAGCCAGCAAGACCTCAGGCCAATCCTTGAATATCGCCTCGGCGCGGTCTAAAACATCCAAGCCACCGTAAAGCTGAACCAAGGCCACCAAAGCTTCGCGTAACGGTGTTGGCAATGAAGCGCCTATGCTGCGCATGGCGCTGATATCTTTGTTCGACAAGGCCAGCGCAATCGCTTCTTGCTGAGAAGCCGTCAAGCCCTGCTCACGCAACAGAGAAGGAAGAATACGGGCGTCACTTAAATCGACATGGAATGAAGAAATATCGCTGGCCTTTAAACATTGCAAAGCCAGTTGCAAAATTTCCAAATCCGCTTCTAAACCCGCATGGCCGTAAATTTCAGCACCCAACTGCAAAGGCTCGCGGGTGGCGTAAGGCCCAGGCGCACGGGTGTGCAGCGTGGGGCCACAGTAGCAAAGACGGGTAACACCAGCGCGGTTAAGCAAATGCGCATCAATGCGAGCGACTTGTGGCGTGGTGTCGACCCGCAACCCCAAAGTGCGCCCGGAGAGTTGATCGACCATCTTGAAAGTTTGAAGGTCAAGAGCGCTTCCCGTACCCGACAGAATCGATTCAATATGCTCCATCAAGGGGGGAATCACAAGCTCATAACCAAAGACACGCGCAGTGTCTAAGCACAAACGTCTGAGCTCTTCGATGTGCCTGGCTTCTGAGGGCAAAACATCGGCAATATGATCTGGCAAGACCCAAGCAGTCATGAGGGGGATGGCTGTTAAAATAAGGATTCTACTGGGACACTAGAGTAGCCACCAAAGCAGCAGCATACCCGCCACGATGCAACTCAAACCTATAAATCTGACTTGCCCATCGTCCATTTGCATGAGAGCCATGAAGGCACGCTTCCATGCCTGCGGAGAGGCAAATGGAAACAAACCCTCGATGATGAGCACCAAGGCCAAAGCAACCCACAGGGTTTGGCTCTCCATCGCAGCAGGACGGTTTATTTTTTGGCAGAGCCAGCGTTAGCAGCGCCGCTACCGCGCATGGCTTTAAAGAAATCGGTGCTAGGGTCTAACACCATCACATCCGATTTTTTGTTGAAGCTGGCTTTATAGGCTTCTATGCTTTGGTAGAACTGCGCAAACTGCGGGTCTTTGCCAAAGGCATCGGCATACAAACGTGCGGCTTCTGCGTCTCCCTCACCCTTGATTTTTTGCGCATCACGGTAAGCATTGGCCAAGGCAACTTCACGCTGACGATCGGCATCGGCTCGGATTTTTTCGCCTTCAGCACCGCCGGTTGATCGCAGCTCATTGGCCACGCGTTTACGCTCGGCCTCCATTCGGCGATAAACCGACTCGGTGATGGTGTCCACATAATCTGCACGGGTGATGCGAACGTCCACCACATCAATGCCCCAAGGCTTTTCACCCTTGACGATTTCGAGGACCTCGCGCTTGACGTCCACCATCAAGGCTTCACGCTTGAGTGAAAGAAGGTCCTTCACAGTACGCTTGTTGATTTCTTCTTGAAAAGCATTGCGCACCACTCGGGTGAGTTGCTGAGCGCCAGCTTTTTCATCCAAACCCACGTTGCGAATGTATTGTGATGGGTCGGAAATACGCCAACGCACATACCAGTCGATCACCATGCGCTGCTTTTCTGCCGTGAGCATGGGCTCAGAGTCCACGTTATCCAAGGTCAGTAAGCGCTTGTCGATGAAGTTGACGTTTTGGAAAGGCGGTGGCAATTTAAAGTTCAGACCAGGTTCGGTGATGACCTTTTTGATCTGACCCAATGAATACACCACACCATATTGGCGTTGATCAACCACAAAAATCGTTGAGCTCAGCAGCAGCAGTCCAAGCATGGCGGAAGAAATGTAAAGACCTAGTTTGTTCATATTGGGCAATTCAGCGCAAATCGCGGTCGCGTTGACGGCTGTCACGACCACGGTTATCAGGGGGGGAAGAAGGCATGGCGGGGCTGGGAACCGACCCACTGCCATCAATCGTGTTGCCAGCATTGGCCGCGGCGGCAGGTGTGCTGTTGAGTTGCATGATTTTGTCAAGCGGCAGATACAACATATTGGAACCCTGCTTGGACTCGACCAACACCTTGGTCACGCTGCTGTAGATCTCTTGCATGGCATTGATGTACAAACGGTCACGAGTCACCTGAGGCGCTTTTTGGTATTCAGCGTACAAAGACTTGAATCGTTGCGCGTCACCTTGGGCCTGCGCCACGATGCGAGACTTATAGGCATCCGCCTCTTGTTTTAAGCGTGAAGCTGAACCCACCGCACGAGGAATCACATCGTTGGCATAAGCCTCAGCTTCATTTTTGGCGCGTTCGCGCTCTTGGCCGGCTTTGAGCACATCGTCGAAAGCGGCCTGCACTTGCTCAGGAGGGCGAACACCACCTTGTTGCAAATTGATGCCGACCACCTCAATACCCACGTTGTACTGGTCCAAGATGGTTTGCATGATTTTTCGCACACGCGGGGCGATTTGCTCGCGGTCTTCAGACAAGGCGGCGTCCATGCGCATCTTGCCCACCACTTCACGCACCGCCGTATCGGCAGCTTGCATGACCGCATCTGTCGGGTTTTTGCTTTCAAACAAATAAGCACGCGCATCGGTGAGTCGGTACTGCACAGCAAATTTGATTTCAACGATGTTTTCATCTTCGGTCAACATCGCTGACTCACGCAAACCAGTGGCCTTGATGATGGCGTCTCGGCCAACGTCGAGTGAACGAATTTGGGTGACAAACACCACTTCGTGGCGTTGAATGGGGTAAGGCATACGCCAATTGAAACCTGCACCTGCAGTGCTGTGGTAGCGCCCAAATTGGGTAATAACGGCTTGCTGACCCTCTTGGACAATAAAGAAACCTGTGCCCAACCAAATCAAGACCACAACACCCGCCACCACACCCAGCAAACCACCGGCTTGCTTGAAATCAGGATTGAAACCGCCACCACCGCCGGGTGGCTGGTTGCCCCCGCCTCTGTTTTGACCCAAGAATTTATTCAATTTGCGGCTGAGTTCGCGCCACAGCTCATCCAGATCAGGAGGGCCATTGGATGAAGAGGGACGTGGGCGCTTTCCCTCATCAGGGGGGGGCTGCTGAGAGCCCTCGGGAGGTGGCGTCGAGCTATTGTTGGGCTGATTGGCGTCATCACCTCTGCCCCAACGGCCATCGTTCAAATTGAACATACCCGCTAAGCGTCGTCGAATAGGCCAAAACCAAGTTGAGAAATTCATGCGCAGTCAATCAAAAAAAGTGGCAAGCCGCCATTGTGCCTAAACCTGAAGGCATACTTTGGGATCAAGCATTTAACGGTGAAATGCTAAGGGATAAGGGTCGCGCCGTGGCCTGTAGTGCTGTCTGCAACAAGCGTTGACGCAAAGAGTCTATATTGTCCCCTGTTTGTGCACTGATAAAAATACGCGGAACAGCCAAACCGTCCATGATGAATACATCTTGCAGCATTCTGGGCTGTTGGTCACTGGGCAAGGCATCAACCTTGTTGAACACCAGTAACTGGGGAACATCTGTGGCACCAATATCCTCTAAAACGGATTGCACTTGAACAATTTGCTCAGGGTAATCTGGGTGAGAGCAGTCCACCACATGCAGCAATAAGTCGGCATTGGTGGCCTCTTGCAAAGTGGCCGCAAAAGCATCAACCAGTCCATGCGGCAAATCACGGATAAACCCCACGGTGTCCGATAAGGAAATTTGGCAGCCATTGGCGCCTTCATCTGACAAATAGAGTTGACGCGTGGTGGTGTCTAGGGTGGCAAACAATTGATCAGCAGCATAGGCACGCGCCTTCACCAAGGCATTGAACAAAGTAGATTTACCCGCATTGGTGTAACCCACCAAAGAAACATTGAAGACTTGGTTGCGTTCGCGTTGACGCCGCTGTGTGTTGCGCTGTTTTTTTACTTTGTCTAAACGCTCTTTGGTGCGCTTGATGGACTCGCCAATCATTCGCCTGTCCAACTCGATTTGGGTTTCTCCTGGGCCGCCACGGTTACCAATACCGCCGCGCTGACGCTCTAAATGCGACCAACGTCGAACCAATCGGGTGCTGAGGTACTGCAATCGCGCCAATTCCACCTGCAACTTTCCCTCGTGGCTGCGGGCGCGCTGCGCAAAAATTTGCAAGATGAGCATGGTTCGGTCGTTGACCGGCATTTCTAGCAAGCGCTCCAAATTGCGTTGCTGAGCAGGGCTTAAAGACTGGTCAAACAATATCTCAGAGGCGCCGTGAAGCACTGCCATTTCTTTGATTTCCTGCGCTTTACCCGAACCGACAAACAAGGCCGCATCGGGTGCTCGACGTTTACAAGTCATACGCGCAACAGGCAACAAACCTGCCGTGCTGGCCAGCTGTGCCAGTTCGTCCAAGTCTTGATCGAAATGGGGAAGACCCAAATCTACACCCACCAACAAGGTGTTTGCTTGACTATCAGACTGAGGGTTAGACAAAGGGGAGGAAAAGGCGGTCGTTATTGCGCAGACCCAGGCTCTTCACCATCGACTTGCGCAAAATTCACAGGGCGTCCGGGCACGATGGTCGAAATGGCGTGCTTGTAAACCATTTGGGTAACCGTATTTCGAAGGAGGACCACATACTGGTCAAACGATTCAATTTGGCCCTGCAACTTGATACCATTGACCAAATAGATAGAAACAGGCACATGTTCCTTGCGCAGGACATTAAGAAACGGGTCTTGTAAAAGTTGCCCTTTTTGATTCACGATATTCTCCGTGTCGGTTGATATTCATAACATACCACAGTCAAACCCCTACTTATTTCATACATCTCAAAAGTTTTGTTTTCTTTTCAGCCGCTTGATGACCACATTCAAACGCCAAGACCATTTCACGAGCAGGTAGCCGCCGATGGCTGTTCCAACCGCAAACAGGCCCATGCCCACCAGCGTTGGCAAGCCGTATTCACTCAACCATTGAGCCGGCAAGAGGGACATAGAAACATCTGCCTGCACTTCATCACCCAGTACCCTCGAGCCAAGTTGGTAGGCCAACCAAAGCCAAAAACCAATGGTCAGGGGGTTTGTCACCATGGTCATGAGCGCAGCAACAGGAATGTTGGCACGCCATTTCACACAATGAACTGCGGCGACCAAGAGCTGAGCAGCAGGAATGGCAAAACCCCAAAACAGCCCCACAGCGACACCGCGTGCGACGGCCTCGTGTTGCAAACGCCATAGCTGGGGGTCAGACAGCTTGTCCGCGTAGGGCTGAAGACGTGGATGCTTGGCCCAAAACTCTTTGCCAGGCACCCAACGCTGCAAAGTTTTATTCAAGAACCCTTGAGATTGCTTCATATATATATGTTGCCTGGTCGCCATTCAGCACAAAGCAGGAATTTTCGACCAAACACTCAGAATTAACCGAAGTGATTGATGAAAATATTCAGGATAAAAGTGATTTAATTTCCGCACTTTAACATTTTAAACAACACCATCATTTATGGAAACTATTGCACCTCTTTGGCTTTGGGCCACGTTTGTCGCCATCGTAGTGGTGTCCCTGTTTGTCGATTTTGTGGTCTTGAAAAAACAAGGCGCACATGAAATCGGGGTGAAAGAAGCGCTCAACTGGTCATTGGTATGGATCGCATTGAGTTTTTTATTCAATGGTTTTTTTTGGTGGGCGGTCAAAGACACGACGGGCTCAACAGAAATAGCCAATACCAAGTCCTTGGAATTTTTGGCCGGCTATTTGATTGAAAAATCGTTGGCCATAGACAATATTTTTGTTTTCTTGATGATCTTTACTTACTTTTCAGTTCCCTTGAAATTTCAAAAACGGGTTCTGATGATTGGCATCATTGGAGCCATTGTTTTACGTACGGTGATGATTTTGGCAGGCGGATGGTTGCTGGCCGAGTTTCACTGGATTCTTTATGTATTTGGCGCCTTTTTGATCTTGACTGGCGTGAAAATGTGGCTGGCTGCTGGCAAAGAGCCGGATCTGAATGACAACCCCGCTTTGAAACTTTTGCGAAAATTTTTACCCGTCAGCAAGGATTTTGACGGAGAGAAGTTCATGACGGTTGAAAACGGCAAAAAAATCGCCACCCCTCTTTTCATGGTGATCTGTTTGATCGCACTCACCGACATCATCTTTGCGGTGGACTCCATCCCCGCCATCTTTGCCATCACCAGCGACCCCTTCATCGTGTTAACCAGCAATGTCTTGGCCATCCTAGGTTTGCGAGCGATGTATTTTTTGCTGGCGGCCGTGGCAGATAAATTCCATTTGCTCAGCTACGGTCTGTCCCTCATCTTGGTCTTTATCGGGACCAAGATGTGCCTGATTGACATCTACAAAATGCCGGTGACGGTGTCTTTGGGCGTGGTCGTTGCCATCTTGGCCATCACCATGATCTGGAGCGTTCGCACTGCCAAACCACAAGCACCAAGCTGATGCGGATGTTCAAGTCGCCCTAAGCAGATTCAAGCAGCAGTTGAACCAACGGGTGCTGAACTTTCTTCTCCGTCCCTATGGCGAAGAAATGTTCAGTCACCCCTTCGCAAGCCCCTAAGCGCTGAACGCCGTATTGGGAAATCAAATTCTCATGACCCCACTCCGCCGCAGGGAACACGCCCATGCCACTGGCGCCAAAGGTTTTCAGCAAAGCGCTGTCCTCGAACTCTCCCACAATTCGGGGCTTGATACCTCGTTCTTCTAGCCATATGTCTATACGATCTCGGCTGGCTGTGTGAACCGTCGGCAGCAATACAGGCAAAGTGGCCAGGCATGCAGGGAACTCTGCAGTCACTTTTTGTAACAAAGCCGGCGAACCATACCAAGCGATGCTGGAGGAGCCAAGCGCATGGCTGTAGAGCTTGATATTGGGATTGGTTGCTGCTGGCTGGTCTGAAATGACGATATCGAGCTTATGAATTGCCAAGTCCCCTAAAAGGTCATTGAACTGCCCCTCAAGACACAGCAAACGTAAATTCGGTTCTGTCATCACAGGTTTAAGTAGGTGGTGTGCCACCAATTTGGACAAACCGTCGCTGATGCCCACCCATAAACGCACCGAGGGCGAACTGACCGCGTCGCGAACCATCAAAGGCAATTCTTCACCCAGCTGAAAAATCAGGTCGGCTTGTTTCATCGCTGCCATACCGGCATCGGTCAACACCAAGCCGCGTCCAGCAGGTTTAAGCAATTCGCAACCTAAAGATCGCTCGAGTTCACGCACTTGAGCGCTCACGGTTTGAACAGCCATGTGAAGCTTGTCGGCAGCGCGGGAGATGCCCCCTTCCTTGGCAACCACCCAGAAGTAATAAAGATGTTTGTAGTTGAAGGGTGTGCTCATACTCAGTTTTTTCAGGAATATAAATAATAAATTATCTGCTTTTACATGATGGCGTCAAGCCCTATGGTTCAGGCCTTGTCATTCAAAGGAGCAATCCACATGGGAAATCGTTTTGGCTATTCCACCAGTGCTTCACAGCACCCTCAGTCATCGGTCTATGCCGAGGACCGTTCAGCCCTGATCCAAGATGATCAGGTCAAAAAGGTGCTGCGAAACACCTATGCCTTGTTGGCCATGACTTTGTTGTTCAGCGCAGCCATTGCCACCGCTGCTGTCAGTTTTCAATGGAAAGCACCCGGACTGATTTTGACTTTGGTGGGGTTTTTTGGTTTGCTTTTTGCCATTCATAAGCTGCAAAACAGCGCATGGGCTTTGCCTGCTGTTTTTACCTTAACCGGCTTCATGGGTTACACCTTGGGCCCATTGCTCACCCACTCGTTGGCTTTGCCTGGTGGCGCGCAAACTGTCTCTCTTGCGCTGGCAGCCACAGGAACCACTTTCATTGCCCTGTCAGCTTATGTCTTGATCAGCAAGCGCGACCTCAGCTTCATGGGCGGTTTCTTGTTTTGTGGCATGGTTATCGCCCTGATTGGGGGCATTGCTGCCACGGTTTTTGAAATTCCAGCCTTGGGCTTGGCGATTTCCGCGATGGTGGCTTTGTTGTCAGCAGGGCTGATCTTGTTTGAAACCAGTCGCATTGTGAACGGCGGTGAAAGCAACTATGTGCTGGCCACTGTCAGTCTGTATGTGACCGTGTTCAATCTGTTCACCAGTCTGTTGACGCTGTTTGGCTTGGGTGGCTCGAATGACTGAGTGCTTTATTCAAGCGCATTCAAATAGGCTAAAGCCATGAAATGCCCCAACTGCAAAGAGGCTATCTTGGTGATGTCACAGCGCCAAGGTGTCGAGATAGATTACTGCCCGCAATGCCGAGGCGTCTGGCTTGACCGAGGCGAACTACACAAGATTTTGGAAAAAGAATCTGCCATGGCCATGCCATCGCAAACTCAGCGGCAGCCAAATCACAACCATGGCCAACAAGCCTATCCACAAAGTTATCCGCAAGGCTACAAACGAAAATCTTGGCTAGAAGATATCTTTGACTGACAAACCGCCGCCAGTCAATCCTTGTCTACATAAGGGTTGCTGGCGGTTTTCATTTCGATACGCAAGGGCGTGCCTTCTAGCGCAAAAGCTTTGCGAAAACGCCCTTCTAAAAAACGCTTGTAAGCATCGGTGACGTGTTCCAGCGAATTGCCGTGGATCACGATCACCGGCGGGTTCATGCCGCCTTGGTGGGCATAGCGCAATTTGGGGCGAAACATGCCAGCGCGTTTGGGCGACTGGAATTGAACGGCTTCCAACAGCAAGCGCGTCAAGATGGGGGTGCTCATTTTGCACATGGCAGCTGAGTGGGCTTGGGCAATCGACTTCCAAACCGGAACCAAGCCTTGGCGTTTTTGGGCAGATATATGGTGCAGCTTGGCGAACTTCAAAAATGCCAAACGGCTTTCAATGGAGCGCTCCAGCAAATCACGCTGGTAAGCGTCTACCGCATCCCATTTGTTGACCGCCAACACCACCGCCCTGCCCGTCTCCAATATGTATCCAGCAATATGCGCATCTTGGTCGGTAACACCTTGGGTGGCATCCAACAACAGCAAAGCCACGTTAGAAGATTCAATCGCTTGCAAGGTTTTCACCACCGAAAACTTTTCAATCGCCTCAAACACTTTGCCCTTGCGGCGCAGTCCTGCCGTGTCAATCAACTCAAACTGCTGCCCCTCACGCTCGAAAGGAATGTGGATGGCGTCGCGGGTGGTGCCTGGCAAATCAAACGCGACCAAGCGCTCTTCACCCAGCCAAGTATTGATCAAGGTAGATTTGCCCACATTGGGACGGCCCACCACGGCCAGCTTTAAGGGCTTGGGAGAACCGTCGTCCTCTTCCTCTTCGTCGGGGAGGTTCAGCGCCCCCAAGGACGAATCCAACATGCTGCGAATGCCTTGCCCATGGGCGGCAGACACGGGCATGACTTCGCCTAAGCCAAGCTCGAAAAACTCCACCAAACGGTGTCCTTCTTGCATACCCTCGGCTTTGTTGGCCACCAGCAAACAGGGCTTGCCCAACCTGCGCAAGTAATTGGCGATGTCATGGTCTTGGGCACTGATGCCTTGACGCGCATCGACCACGAAAATCACGGCATCCGACTCAGCCACAGCTTGGCGGGTTTGCTTGGCCATTTCTTTGAAGATGCCGCTCTCGGCGGTGGGCTCAAAACCACCCGTGTCGATGACGATGAATTCTTGTTTGCCGTGCTTGGCATTGCCATAGTGGCGGTCTCGGGTGAGGCCAGCGTAATCGGCAACAATGGCGTCACGGGTTTTGGTGATGCGGTTAAACAGCGTAGATTTGCCCACGTTAGGGCGGCCCACCAAAGCAATCACCGGTTTCACAGCGAAGCCCTCTGATCAGGGAAGTTGGTAGGCCTGCAGCAAGCCGTCGCGTGTCAAAACCACAAAGCCCCCGTCGGCCAAAGCAGTGGGCGTAGACGCAAAACCATCCGAAGAGGTTTGCACACGGTTGATCAAACTGCCGTCAGCAGAAGACAGCAGGTACAACCAGCCGCCGCTGTCGCCGATCACGACACCTTTGGAGGTGAACAAAGGACCGGTTAACTCGCGGTACTTCAAACGGTCAGAGTCCCACAACCTGTCGCCGGTTGTGCGGCTCCAAGCTTGCACCATGCCATTGGACTCGGTGCCGATCAAAGTTTTTGCGTCACCGTCAACGCCTTGCGATCCGACGGAAGAGCGGGTCCACAAAACACTGCCGCGCAAGGCATCCACGCAACCGACTTGCGATTGAAATGCCCGCACACAGACAGAGTTGGCAACGCGGGTAGGCTTGGCTACCAAATCCACCAAACGCTCTAAGTCATTGATGCCACGCGGGTTGGCAATAGGCACATCCCACTTGAATTGACCGTTGTCAGGGTTGATGGCCGTGAGACGACCACCCAAGCCTACCAACAAGGTGTTTTGGAAGGCTAAGAGCACGCCGTTTTGCTTGAGCACCAATGGCTCGCCAGGGCGCTGCTGCATCCATAGACGCACCCCAGTGGCTAAGTCAAAAGCCAGTACCGAGCGGTCGGCCATCATCATGAACACACGCTCACCCGCCACCAGGGGGTGGGTATAGGACTGAGAGGTTAAACGGTTACGCCACAAAACCTTGCCGTCTTGCAACAAAACCAGTTCGTTATTCAGGGTGACCACCGCCACATGTTTGCCATCAAAACCGGCACCAGTGTTGAGCGCTGTTTTAAGTTCATGACGCCAGACAGCTTGGCCATTAAGCACATTGACCACAGCGATCTTGCCATCATCCGATGTGAGCACCATGCGGTCTTGCACTGTTTGCAAGCTTTGAGCAAAGGAGACATCGCTGCCAAGCTTGAACTGCCACAAAGCTTGGATCGGCTTATCGGCTTTGATGGAAGGAATTTGAGCGGGCTTGGGCTTAGAGACTCCGCAAGCGGTGATGAACATGCCGAAAAAGACCAGCAATGCCCAACGGGAGATGGCAACAGCCTTCATTTCTTGAACTCGGAAGAAGCAATGTCAACACCCAAGGTGCCCAACTTGACCTCGATCAAGCGACGGTACTCGGTGGACTCGTCCATGCCTTTGTAAGCACTGGTGAAACGGGTTCTGGCTTCTTCGTGTTTGCCCTCAATCAGCGCAATGTCACCCATGCGGTCATCAAAAAGTGGCTGGAAACCTTCGGGGGCAGATTTGCCCTCCACCCAACTGCGGGCTTTGGCCATGTCTTTGCGCTCAATAGCCAAGGCAGACAAACGCAGACGGGCCAAGGCGACATAGGCTTTGTCGGAAGCATGGTCGACCACCCACGCCAGAGGCTTTTCTGCTTCGGAAAACTTTTCTTTGTCGAAATAGGTTTTCGCCGCAATCAAAGCGGCTTGCGCAGTCAACGTGGTGCGAGGGAACTGATCTTGCAAGTCGCTGAGCGAACGAGCCAAAAGCGCTAAATCGCCTTGCTTGCTGGCTTCTTCAAAGGTGTCAAACAGCACAGCGGCCTGCGTGGCCTGACGCTGCTGCCAATAGTTCCAGCCGTTCCAAGCGGCAAAACACACCAACGCCAAAGTGACCACCGCTGTGATGAGGTTGCCCCATCGGGCCCAAAAAGATTTGATTTGGTCGAGTTGCTCTTGCTCTTCAAGATCGAGGTGCGAAGCCATGGTGTTCCTGATAAGGCGGTAAAACTAAAGTGCGGATTGTAGGCTGATGCCCCAATCACGGATATTGGCCAAGGTCTCGGTGCGCTGAGCGCCTTGACCATCGCGCAAAGACTTGACCGTGACCTGCCCTTGGGCGAGCTCATCTGGGCCGAAAATCAGTGCAAAACTGGCACCACTGCTGTCAGCTTTTTTGAATTGCGATTTCATGCTGCCCATGCCTTCGCTGCTATTGGGGGGGGCATGCATCTGCACTGAAACACCCATATTGCGCAAGCTTTGCAGCACAGGCAACACCGAGAGCAAAGCGGCAGTTTCTGGGACGATGGCGTAAACATCAGGCGCTGTTTCGACACTGAATGCGCCCTGCTCTTTCAGCAACTCCAGCACCCGCTCCACGCCCAAAGCCCAGCCTACTGCGGGGGCGGGCTTGCCGCCAATTTGCTCGATCAGGTAGTCGTAACGACCGCCACCACACACGGTGCCCTGTGAGCCCAGTTGATCGGTGATGAACTCAAACACGGTGAGGTTGTAATAGTCCATGCCACGCACCAATCGCGGGTTGATGCTGTAGCCCACGCCGTTGGCGTCCAAGATGGCTTTGACCGCATTGAAATGGGCCAAGCTTTGCTCACCCAAGAAATCCAGCAACTTGGGAGCGGCCTCGTTCAAGGCTTTCATCGCGGGGTTTTTGCTGTCCAAAATCCGCAAAGGGTTGCTGTGCAAACGGCGCTTGGCGTCTTCGTCCAGTTGGTCGGCGTGCTGCTCAAAGTAAGCAATCAAGGCGGTACGGTGCTGCAAACGCTCAGGTGGTTGTCCCAAACTGTTGAGTTCCAAGCGGACTTGTTTCAGCCCCAAAGCCTGCCAAAGCGCATCGGCCAGCAAAATCAGCTCGGCGTCCACCTCGGGTCCGCCAAAACCCAGCGCTTCGGCACCGATTTGGTGAAACTGCCGGTAGCGTCCTCGCTGGGGGCGTTCATGGCGGAACATGGGGCCCATGTAATACAGGCGCTTACCACCCTCGTAAAGCATGTTGTGCTCGACCACCGCGCGCACCACACCGGCGGTGGACTCGGGGCGCAAGGTGAGTTGCTCGCCGTTGAGGCGGTCTTCAAAGGAGTACATCTCCTTTTCCACGATGTCGGTCACCTCGCCCAAGCCGCGCACAAACAAAGCGGTGGGCTCGACGATGGGGGTGCGGATATTGCGGTAGGCGTGTAGGCGCATCACCTCGCGTACAGCGGTTTCCAAAGCCTCCCAACGCGCAGAATCGGGCGGCAATATGTCGTTCATGCCTTTGACGGCGCTTAATTTGTCTGCCATGGTGTTGGGTAGCGGTGCGCCTTAGGCGCTGACCGCGAATTTTTTCTGTATGTAGTTCTCGACGATGTCGTGGAATTCTTTGGCGATATTGTCGCCGCGCAGGGTCAGCGCTTTTTCGCCATCTATAAAGACAGGCGCTGCTGGCGCTTCTCCGTTTCCAGGCAAGCTGATGCCGATGTCGGCGTGTTTGCTCTCGCCTGGCCCGTTGACGATGCAACCCATGACCGCCACTTTCAGGCCTTCCACGCCGGGGTACTGCTTGCGCCATACCGGCATTTTGTCGCGCAAAAACACATCGATTTCCTGAGCAAGTTCTTGGAAAGTGGTGCTGGTGGTGCGACCGCAGCCAGGGCAAGCGGTGACGCTGGGCACAAAGGTGCGCAAGCCCAAAGCCTGCAAAATTTCGGTGGCGATCAACACCTCTTGGGTGCGGGCTTCGCCAGGTTGAGGCGTGAGAGAAACGCGGATGGTGTCGCCAATGCCTTCTTGCAGCAGCAAACCCAAAGCGACGCTGGAAGCTGCGGTACCTTTGGTGCCCATGCCGGCTTCGGTCAAACCCAAATGCAGGGAATGGTTGGTTCTCTTGGCAAGTTCACGGTAGACCGCGACCAAATCTTGCACGCCGCTCATCTTGCAGCTGAGGATGATTTGGTGGCGCGGCAAACCCAAACGCTCGGCCAGCTCGGCAGACTCCAGTGCAGACGTGACCAAGGCTTGGTACATCACCTGTTTGGCGTCCCAAGGCGAGGCACGCAACGCGTTCTCGTCCATGAGTTTGGCCAGCAGTTCTTGGTCCAAGCTGCCCCAGTTCACGCCGATGCGCACCGCTTTGTCGTACTTCACAGCCGCTTCGATCATTTGCGCAAACTGCTTGTCATGCTTATCGCCCTTACCCACATTGCCAGGGTTGATGCGGTATTTGGACAGCGCTTGGGCGCAGTCGGGGAATTCGGTCAACAACCTGTGGCCGTTGTAGTGGAAGTCGCCGACCAGTGGAACATGGATGTCCATTTTGTCGAGCTGCTCACGGATATAGGGAACAGCCTTGGCAGACTCGGGGGTGTCCACCGTGATGCGCACCAACTCTGAACCGGCCAGCGCCAGTTCTTTCACCTGGATGGCGGTGCCAATGGCGTCACCGGTGTCGGTGTTGGTCATCGACTGCACCCGCACCGGCGCATCGCCACCCACGGTCACCACATGGTCGCCCCAACGCACCTGGGCTTGCAGACTGTGGTGCCGCGCGGGGATGGAAAAAGGAATGGCTTGTTCAGGAGAGCTCATGGTTTCATTTTGCCGTATCAAGCATGGATGCGGATGGTTTTGGCCCGTCTGCCCGACACATCAGTGCGGTCTTGGACTTCGCCAGCCAATTGACCGCAGGCCGCGGCGATGTCGTCGCCACGGGTCTTGCGGATGGTGGTCACGATACCCGCCTCACTCAAAATAGCCGCGAAGGCCTTGACACGCTCAGGCGAAGAGCGGGTCAAGCCTGAAGCGGGATAGGGGTTGAAGGGGATGAGGTTGAACTTACAAGGTAAGGGCTCAGCGTTGCGGGGACGAACCAGTTCGACCAAGGCATTGGCATGGATGTCGGTGTCATTCACACCATCGAGCATGCAGTACTCAAAGGTGATGAAGTCACGTGGGGCATGGTCCAAATAGTCGCGGCAAGCTTGTAGCAACTCCGCCAATGGATACTTGATGTTCAGAGGCACCAACACATCGCGCAAGGCGTCCGACGGTGCATGCAAGGACACCGCCAAAGCCACGGGGCAATCAAGGCCTAGGCGCTCCATCATGGGCACCACGCCCGAGGTGGACACGGTCACGCGGCGGCGTGACAAGCCATAGCCATGGTCGTCCAACATGGTTTTGAGGGCGGGCACCAAGGCGCTGTAGTTTTGCAAGGGCTCGCCCATGCCCATCATCACCACATTGGAGATGACCCGCTCGTCCACACCACGCTCTTGGCGCAAAGTGCGTTCGGCGAACCACAGCTGGGCGATGATTTCTGCGGTGGTGAGGTTGCGGCTGAACCCTTGGGCGCCGGTGGAGCAAAACGTGCAGCCCACGGCGCAACCGGCTTGCGAAGAAATACACAGGGTACCGCGGTCGGTTTCTGGGATGAACACGGTTTCAATGGCGTTGCCCTGCCCCACGTCGAACATCCATTTGATGGTGCCGTCAGCGGAATCGTGGCGACTGACCACGGGAAGGGGGACGATGTTGGCACTGGACTGCAACTTGGTACGCAGGCTTTGCGCCAAGTCGCTCATCTGCGCAAAGTCACAGACGCCTTTGTGGTGGATCCAGCGGAAAAGCTGAACCGCACGGAATTTTTTTTCCCCCTGCGCCAAGCACCAAGCGACCAAACCTTCCAGATCGAAATCAAGCAGGTTGGTCTTCATGGCTTAGCGGGGAAAACGCATATCAGTGGCCAAAAACATTCATGCCAGCAAAAAAGAAGGCAATTTCATGGGCGGCGGTGTCGGGGCCGTCAGAGCCATGAACCGCGTTGGCATCGATGCTGTCAGCAAAATCGGCGCGGATGGTGCCTTTATCGGCCTTCTTGGGATCGGTTGCACCCATCAGGTCGCGGTTTTTCAGGATGGCGTTCTCGCCTTCGAGCACTTGGATCATGACGGGGCCAGAAATCATGAAATCGACCAAATCTTTGAAGAAAGGACGGGCTTTGTGGACACCGTAAAAAGCTTCGGCTTCGCCACGGCTGAGGTGGGCCATGCGCGAGGCGATGACTTTGAGGCCAGCGCCTTCAAAACGCGAATAAATTTGGCCGATGACGTTTTTGGCCACTGCGTCGGGTTTGATGATGGAGAGAGTGCGTTCAATTGCCATGGTTAAGTTTCCAAAAGTTATCAAAAAAATGGTTACGGTAAGCCCGAAAAGTCAGATTTTAGCCTTGCGTGGCTTGGGCTTGGATCGAGCGACTGCGGTTTTTTGGTCGCGCCGCTGACGGGCCAAGCTGTCGGCACCAATAAACAACTCACGGGAGGGGGCTGCTTTGCCTGATTTAGCGGGTGTACGTCTGGGCAAGCTGGGTTTGGCAACCGTCGCTTGGTGCGGCGTTTTTGCCGCCCCCAGATGCGATGCACCTGCACTGCGGGTGAGTTGGTCAATATCGTGGGCGTCCAACTCCATCCAGTCACCGCGCTTTAAGCCACGGGGCAGCACCATCTTGCCGTAGCGGATGCGTATCAAGCGACTGACAGCGTGACCCACCGCCTCGAACATGCGACGCACCTCACGGTTACGACCTTCTTGGATGGTGACGCGGTACCAACAATTGGCACCCTCGCCGCCGCCATCTTCTAGGCTGCCAAACTGGGCCATGCCATCTTCAAGGTTGACGCCAGAGAGCAGCTTTTCCTTTTCGATATTGCTCAAAGCCCCAAGCACCCGCACAGCGTACTCTCGCTCCAAACCAAAACGTGGGTGCATCAGCTTGTTGGCCAGTTCGCCCGAACTGGTGAACAGCAACAAGCCCTCGGTGTTGAGGTCAAGGCGACCCACGGCTTGCCATTTGCCTTGGTACAGACGAGGCAATTTGCGAAACACGGTAGGACGGTTTTGCGGGTCATCGCGGCTGACAATTTCACCTACCGGCTTGTGGTACGCCAACACCCGAACAGGCATGGCCTGTATGCGCACGGGCAGCGACCTGCCATTGACCTTGATACGGTCGCCAAACTGTATGCGCTGGCCCACATGGGCAAGCTCATCGTTCACGGTGATGCGGCCTTCGCCGATGAGGCGCTCCATCTCTAAGCGCGAACCCAGCCCAGATTGGGCCAATACTTTGTGTAACTTAGGGGTATCGTCGCTCACGCAGGACTTTCATCTGAGGGATCCAGTGGTAAATCTTGCGAATAGGGCTGCAGGCTGTCAGCCAAGGTTTCGGCCGCGTCCTCAAGAAGCATGGGCATTTGGGCAGGGTCGACTTCATCGGTGGATGAGGTGTTGAAGAACTCGCTGACACCGCCAGGGGACTCCAAAGGCGGCAACTGGTCCAGCGATGCCACACCCAAATCGTCTAAAAACTGTTTGGTGGTGGCGTAAAGCATGGGGCGGCCCACCGTTTCACGGTGGCCAATGACCTCGACCCAGCCACGGTCCTCAAGTTGCTTTAACAGCAAGGAATTGATGGTCACGCCACGGATGTCTTCCATATCGCCACGTGTGACCGGCTGACGATAGGCAATGATGGCCAAGGTTTCCATGGCGGCACGCGAATATTTAGGGGGTTTTTCGGGGTGCAAACGGTCCAGAAAATCGCGCATTTCGGGACGGCTTTGCATACGCCAGCCACTGGCGACCTGAACCAGTTCGATGCCGCGCTGCGTCCAATCGTCTTGGACGTCTTGCAAAAGGGTTTTGAGCGTGTCGGCGCCCAGCTCATCGTTAAAAAGCTGGCGCAGCTCGCGCACCGACAAAGGTTGTGCGGCGCATAGCAGAGCAGTTTCGAGGACACGCTTGGCATCCAAGGTGTTCATAGCAGGTAATCCGAGGGAAATTCAGCGGGTATTCTAACTGAGCACCTCGGACAGACCCCAATCTGACAAGGCTTGTTGCATGTCGTTGGGCAACGGCCTGTGAAATTGCAAGGACTCACCCGTCATGGGGTGGATAAACCCCAATTTATAAGCATGCAATGCTTGGCGCTGAAGGTTTGCGGCATGGCTGCCACCGTACAAGGTGTCTGCCAACAAGGGGTGACCAATGGATGACATATGCACCCGAATTTGATGGGTTCGGCCGGTGTGCAATGTGCAATGCACCAAACAGCCCAGCTCTTGGCTGTCTAAGCAACGCAAGCTGGTGTGGGCGGTTTTGCCGGACTGTTTGGCCAAATCCACCACCGCCATGCGCAAACGCTGACGCGAATCACGCCCAATAGGTGCATCAACCTCTCGTAGCAATGCACCGCGCCAAGGGCGGTGGGCGATGGCAAGGTACTCGCGGTGGACTTGCCGCGCGGCGATCATGTGCACCAATGCGTCCATGGCGGGACGGGTTCGGGCGGTGACCATCAAACCACTGGTGTCCTTGTCCAAACGATGCACGATGCCTGCACGGGGAATCAATTTGAGACCGGCATCTAAAAACAGCAAACCGTTGAGTAAAGTGCCGCTCCAATTGCCAGGCGCGGGGTGAACCACCATGCCCACAGACTTGTAGATGACGCGTAAGTGCTCGTCTTCAAAGACCACATCCAAGGGCAGGTCTTGGGGCACAAAGGCCTGTGACATGTCGGTGGGCTGCAAACGCACCTGACAGTTATCAAAGGCTTTGACCAAATGCGCCACCTTGGTGACCACTTGATCGCCCACGCTGACACACCCCTCTTCGATCATGTGCTTCAAGTGGTTGCGGGAAAACTCCGGCAACAAAGTCACCAAAGCGCGGTCTAGGCGCTGCCGGTGCAGGTCAGTGGGAATGGCTAGGTCGCGGACTTCAACTTCAACAGCGAGGTCATCGCTTTCGAGTTCAGCCAATGTCAGGAGGGCTGGCGGTGCTTTGTGGGTAGGGCTCATCGTTGATAATGCATGCCATTCAAAGCCTAAAGGTTGACTGTGTTGAGATTTCTTTCATTATCGGTGGTGTTGGTAACGCTTGTGCTCTTCGGTTGCGCGACCGAGGAAAAAGACAAGACCCTCAAGATGAAACCCGAGGAACTCTACGAAGAAGCCCGTGACAGCATGAACGGCGCTTTGTACGACAAGGCCATCGGCCTTTACGACAAACTTGAAGGCCGTGCAGCAGGTACCGTGCTGGCCCAGCAAGCCCAGTTGGACAAAGCCTATGCGCTTTACAGGAACGGGGACCGCGCCACAGCCATCGTCACACTGGACCGCTTCATCAAGCTCAACCCCGCTAGCCCAGCCCTTGACTATGCGCTCTACCTCAAGGGCACTGTCAATTTCAATGACGACTTAGGCCTTCTGTCCAAATGGTTCAAGCAAGATTTGGCCGAGCGTGACCAAATGGCCGCCCGTGAGTCGTTTGAAGCCTATAAAGAGTTGGTAACCCGCTTTCCCAATTCAAACTACACCCCTGACGCCACCTTGCGCATGCGTCACATCGTCAATTTACTGGCCAAATCAGAAATCAAAGTCGCTCGTCATTACTTCAAAAAAGGCGCGTATGTGGCCGCCATCAACCGCGCACAAACCACGCTGAACGACTACCAAAACATTGCGGCAGTAGAAGACGCACTGA
This sequence comes from Bordetella parapertussis, assembly GCA_945882755.1. Lineage (GTDB taxonomy): Bacteria > Pseudomonadota > Gammaproteobacteria > Burkholderiales > Burkholderiaceae_C > Limnohabitans. The sequence continues at coordinate 58,175 of CAMCWS010000002.1, forward strand.
TTATTTTGATTGACTCTTACGAGGCTTTGGGCTTGACCAAGCTCAAGGATGACACCATACGTGTGCTTGAAAGTTCTTACCCCCAAAGCCAGTATTTCACCGACAAAGCCCCGCCACCGCCACCCACCCCTAGCAAGAGTTGGTATCAGTTTTGGTGAGACCGGCCAAGGCTTGTAAAAGTTCAGGCAGGGTCTGAACCCTGTGCATGGGCGGCAAATTGGCCAGTAACCGCCTGCCATAGCCGGTGCTGACCAAGCGGTTGTCGCATACCACCAAAGCGCCTAGGTCACTTTCTCGGCGAATCAAACGCCCTGCCCCTTGTTTCAGTGACACTGCGGCCTCTGGCAAAAAATAATCATTGAACGAACTGCGTCCTTGCGCTTCCAAGCGTTGGCCGCGAGCTTCCACCACCGGGTCATTGGGTGGGGGAAAAGGCAGTTTGTCGATCACCACCGCTTGCAGCGCGTCCCCAGGCACATCAAAGCCTTCCCAAAAACTGGCCGTCGCGACCAGCACACACCCTTGTCTGCCGGGTTCAATGGCTTGGCGAAAACGTTGCATCAACTGTCGCTTGGGACTTTCGCCTTGAACCAAAACTTCCAACTCTGCGGTTTCGCCCAAGGCGGCTTGCAACTGCAAGCCAATCGCTCGCAAAGCGCGTGAGGTGGTGGTCAGCACCAGTGTGCGTCCTCCTAAGGCCCGTGCGATTTGCAGTGCCACTTCTCCCACAGCCGCACTGTGTTGGGCATCTTTGGGTGACACCATGTCGCGTGGCACATAAAGCCAGGCTTGGCTTGCATAGTCAAAGGGACTTTCAACACGCAAGACGGTTGCCTGCGATAAACCACAGGGCTCTGTGAACCAGCTCAATCGCTCGTCGTCGCCCAGCGTGGCCGAGGTAAAAATCCAACTGCGCGGCAAATCCACCGCATTGCCTTGCGAATCAGGCACAGTCACCACGGTTTGCAACAAACGGCTTTGCATCACCTCCGCTATGTCCAGCGGCGCTTCCATGCAACGCGCTTGCGACCCCACTTCCAACCAGCGAACAGAGCCAGCCGGACACTCTTGGGAAAAGTGGGCAATCAAGCCAATGATGTCGCTCACGCGTTCATGCAAGCGCACAAACTCTGGCGCAGCATCTGCCACCACTTCTAAGGAAGCCAGTACCCCTTGGGATCGCTGCGTCAACAGCAGCATGGCGTCGCCCCAGTCTTGGGGATGGATGCCCTGCGGGTAACCTGCCAACCACCGCAAACGGGTGTTGGGCGGGTGCTTGCCAATCAGCAAACGAAGGTCGCGCAAAGACTTTTCAAACTCACCCACCACGCCTTGCCAATCCGCCAAGCCCTTGGCCAATTGCAAACCGCAGGCAAGGATGTCTCGGGCCAAATCGAGCATTTGCCCCAAGCCCAGTTGTTGACCCAAAAACTGTATGCCGGTTTCATTGAGTTGATGGGCTTCATCGAACACCACTACCCTCACACTGGGCAGCAACTCGGCCATGCCACCCTCGCGCATGGCCAAATCCGCAAAAAACAAGTGGTGATTGATCACCACCACATCGGCTGCCATCGCTTCTTTGCGGGCGGCATTCACATGGCACTCTTTCCAAAAGCTGCAGGTCGAGCCCAAACAGTTGTCGCGGTTGGAAGTGATGAGGGGAATCAGCGGTGAGCGCTCATCGAGCGTGGGCATTTCAGCCAAATCGCCTGTGCGGGTGGTGTTTGCCCAGGTTTGTACCTGCGCCAAGGTTCTGGCAGAAATTCGGTCGGGCAAGGTGGCCGTTTGTTGTGCCATGGCCAAGCGTTGCTGGCACACATAACTGCCGCGGCCTTTGAGCATGGCCAAGCGCAGAGGCAAGCCCAAAGCTGCGAGTAAATCGGGAATATCTCTGGCAAAGAGTTGGTCTTGCAAGGTTTTGGTGGCAGTCGAGAGCAACACCCGCTCGCCACTGAGCAAGGCTGGCACAAGGTAGGCAAAGGTCTTGCCAACGCCTGTACCCGCCTCCACCACCAAGGAACCACCCTCGGCCAC
>CAMCWS010000003.1 GCA_945882755.1 Bordetella parapertussis
TTTTTGCGTGGCCAAGCCCATGCGCAAATTGTCTTCCACCGTCAAACGATTGAAAATTTCACGCCCTTGCGGCACATAGCCAATGCCAGCTTTGGCACGTTCGTAGGGGGTTGCCTTGGTGATCAATTGACCGTCAAACGTGATGGAACCCTCACGCAGTGGCACCAAACCCATCAAGGCTTTGAGCAAAGTGGTTTTGCCCACACCATTGCGCCCCAGCAACACGGTCACCTGCCCAGCGTGGGTTTGCAAGCTGACATTGCGCAAAATGTGCGAGCCGCCATAGTATTGGTGAATGTTTTGTACTTGCAACATGGCTTAGCGTCCTAAATACACATCAATCACACCTTCATCGGCTTGGACTTGCGCAAAGCTGCCTTGGGCCAACACAGCGCCATCGCAAAGCACGGTCACGATGTCTGAGATTTTTCGAATAAACCCCATGTCGTGCTCAACCACCATCAAAGTGTGTTTGCCCTTTAAAGACAAAAACAGCTCAGCAGTGCGTTCGGTTTCTTGGTCCGTCATGCCAGCCACCGGCTCATCCAACAGCAGCAGCTTGGGGTCTTGCATCAGCAACATGCCAATCTCTAGCCATTGTTTTTGGCCATGACTTAGCAAGCCTGCCATTCGTCCTACGTCATCAGTTAAGCGAATGGTTTGCAAGACTTCACACAACCGGTCTTGTTGTACCCCGTTCAAACGAAACAGCATGGAAGCAGTCACATTTTTAGCGGTTGCCAATGCAAGCTCTAGGTTTTCCCATACGGTTAAATGTTCAAACACGGTGGGTTTTTGAAATTTACGGCCAATGCCTAACTGCGCAATTTCAGGTTCGTTGTGGCGCAACAAGTCAATGGTGCTGCCAAAAAACACCTGACCACTGTCTGGGCGAGTTTTGCCTGTGATGATGTCCATCATGGTGGTTTTGCCCGCACCATTGGGTCCTATGATGCAACGCAATTCACCAGGCGCAATGTCCAAAGACAAATGGTTGATGGCTTTGAAGCCATCGAAGCTGACATTGACATCTTCCAAATACAGGATACGACCGTGGGTCAAGTCCAGCTGCCCTGCCTGCAACACATGGCCATAACTTGCCCCCCTGTCACCTGATGCAGGCTGTTGAACCCGCCGAAACTGATGCGCTTGCAGGCGTTCGCTGCCTTCGTCAAATAAATCAGGCGTCATGATGAAGCCCCTTTAGACAACCACGCTTGCCGTGCTTTGCTCCACAAGCCCAAGATACCTTGGGGCATGAACAAAGTCACTGCAATGAACAATGCGCCCAAGACATAAAGCCAAAACTCAGGCGCCACCACAGTCAGCCAACTTTTTGCACCATTGACCATGAAGGCACCCATGATGGGCCCCAACAAACTGCCTCTGCCACCCACGGCCGCCCATACAGCGATCTCAATGGAATTGGCTGGGCTCATTTCGCTGGGGTTGATGATGCCCACTTGCGGCACATACAAGGCACCTGCTACGCCACACATCACCGCAGAGATCACCCAGATACTGAGTTTGTAGGGCAAGGGCGAATAGCCACAAAACATGACCCGACTTTCAGCGTCTCGGATGGCTTGCAACACCCTTCCAAATTTGCTTTGCACCAACCATCTGGCCATCAAAAAGAAACCCAACAAAGTCATGGCTGTGATGACAAACAGCACCATGCGCATATGGGGTGTGGCAATCGTCATCCCCAAAATGCGTTTGAAGTCGGTGAAACCATTGTTACCACCAAACCCTGTTTCATTGCGGAAAAACAGCAACATAAATGCAAACGTCATGGCTTGGGTGATGATGGAGAAATACACCCCTTTGATACGTGAACGGAATGCAAAGTAACCAAAGACCGCCGCTAGCAGACCGGGTGCCAGCACTATCAAGAACAAAGTCGCGATGAAGCTGTCGCTGAAGTACCAATGCCAAGGCAAGGTGTTCCAATTCAAAAACACCATGAAGTCGGGCAGTTCTGATTTGTAATTGCCATCCGTCCCAATTTGCCGCATCAGGTACATGCCCATGGCATAACCACCTAAGGCAAAGAACAAGCCATGCCCTAAGGACAAGATGCCGGTATAGCCCCAGATCAAATCCATGGCCAAGGCACAGATGGCGAAGCACATGATCTTGCCCACCAACGAGATCACAAAGTCACTAACATGCAGGGGATGGCCCACTGGCACATACAAATTCAGCAAGGGTGTAAGCACGCCTAACAGCAAGATAAAACCAAGAAATGCCAGCCACCCCATAGGACTGAGCAATACGGGTTTAGAGGGAATAGTGATGCTGCTCATCTCAAGCCTCTGCACTTCTGCCCTTCATCGCAAACAGACCTTGCGGGCGTTTTTGGATGAAGATGATGATCAATACCAAGACCGTAATCTTGGCCAGCACAGCGCCGGTCCAACCTTCTAAAAATTTATTCAACACACCCAAGCCCAGTGCTGCGTAAACAGTACCAGCCAACTGACCCACACCACCCAGCACCACCACCATGAAGGCGTCGACGATGTAGCCTTGACCCAGATCGGGGCCGACATTACCTATCTGGCTGAGCGCACAACCTGCCAAGCCTGCAATACCTGAACCGAGTGCAAAGGCATAGGTATCAATACGCGCGGTGTTCACGCCCATGCACGAAGCCATGGCGCGGTTTTGTGTCACACCGCGAACAAACAAACCCAATCGGGTTTGGCTGATCAGCAATGCCATGCCCAGCAAAACAGCAAAAGCAAACACCACAATCAAAACACGGTTCCACGGCAGGCTTAAGTTAGACATCACTTGTATGCCTCCGCTCATCCAACGCGGGTTTTCAACCGCCACGTTTTGTGCGCCAAACAAACTGCGAACGGTTTGCATCAAAATCAAACTGATACCCCAAGTCGCCAACAAGGTTTCTAAGGGACGGCCGTACAAAAACCGCAGCACAGTGCGCTCCAGCACAGCACCCACAGCGGCGGCAGCCAAAAATGCAATGGGCAATGCAGCCAGCAAATACCAGTCGAATGCATGCGGAAGGTATTGCCTGAACATGACTTGCACCACATAGGTGGCATAAGCGCCCACCATCATCAGCTCGCCATGCGCCATGTTGATGACGCCCATCAAGCCATAGGTGATGGCCAAGCCCAAAGCGACCAACAACAAAATCGAACCCAAGCTGATACCGGTGAACACCACGCCCAAACGCTCGCCCCACGCCAATGCATCCTTGATCGTGGCGAGCGAGGCGATGATTTGAGCTTTGACTTTGGGGTCGGTTTCTACGCTCAGTTGTTGGTTCAATAACAACTGCGCTTCGGGGGACTTGGCTTGCCCCAGTGTTTGCGCAGCTTGCAACCGCTCTACGGAATCAGTCACGCTGATGGCCATGGCAGCCTTGGCCAACATCAAAGCGTTTTTGACTTGCGCGTTGGTTTCAACTTGCAAAGCTTTGTTGATCAAAGGCAATTTAGCCGCGTCGGGCTCTTTCGCCAAAGCCATGGCGGCTTGCAAACGAATCTTGTCATCAGGGTTGAGTAGCTTTAAAGCTGCCAATGCAGCATCAATTTCTCCGCGCATACGGTTATTGCTGATCACATCTTCCGCATCGCTCGGCATGGGTATTTCGGCGTCAGTCACGGGATCAAAGGCCTTGCCATCGCGCAATACCAACGCTTGATTGCCTGCAACTTTCACGCTGTCATCGGCCAAGGCCTGCAAATAATTTGCAGTGGAAGCATCTGCTTCTTGCAATGCTTGGTTCAGTACTTCTAAACGGTTGTCGGTCTCACCTTGCACCATGCCGATGGCTTGGGTGCTGGTCAGTGCTTGAGCTAAAGAGAAACTCAAACAACTGCATAAAAAGACAAAGCTCAACCTGATGCGGATGGTCCACATGCGACAACTCTCGGGAAAATTGGGGGTGGGGATGGAGGGAAAAGGTCAGTGGCGCCTCACCTCGCCACTGACTTCACTCAAAAAAACTTACTTCTTGACAGGTTCGTCAGGCTTTTTGTCGTTGCCGACGATGTAGGGACTCCAAGGCTTGGCTTTCACAGGACCAGGTGTTTTCCAAACCACATTGAACTGACCATCTGCCTTGATCTCACCAATGAACACCGACTTGTGCAAGTGGTGGTTTTTCTCATCCATCTTGCTGGTGATACCGCTAGGTGCTTTGAAGGTTTGACCTGCCATGGCAGCGATGACTTTGTCGACGTCAGTGGACTTGGCTTTTTCAACCGCTTGTTTCCACATATTGATACCGATGTAAGTGGCTTCCATTGGGTCGTTGGTCAAAGGCTTGTCTTTGTGACCTGCAATGCCTTTGGCCTTGGCGTAGTCAGACCATTTTTTGATGAATGCATCGTTGGTGGGGTTCTTGATGGATTGGAAATAATTCCAAGCTGCCAAGTGACCAACCAAAGGCTTGGTGTCCACGCCGCGCAGTTCTTCTTCACCCACAGAGAAAGCCACCACAGGAACGTCTTTGGCCTTCAAGCCTGCATTGCCCAACTCTTTATAGAAGGGAACATTGGAGTCACCGTTGATGGTGGAGACCACTGCAGTTTTACCGCCAGCTGAAAATTTCTTGATGTCAGCCACAATGGTTTGGTAATCGGAGTGACCAAACGGTGTGTATTTCTCGTCGATGTCCGACTCTTTCACGCCTTTGCTGATGAGGTATGCACGCAAAATTTTGTTGGTGGTGCGGGGGTAAACATAGTCGGTACCCAACAACACCCAACGCTTGGCAGCACCACCGTCTTTGCTCATCAAATAGTCAACAGCTGGGATGGCTTGTTGGTTAGGTGCTGCACCGGTATAGAACACGTTTTTAGAGAGCTCTTCACCTTCGTACTGCACAGGGTAGAACAACAAGCCGTTCATTTCTTCAACGACGGGCAACACTGATTTGCGTGACACAGAGGTCCAGCAACCGAAGATCACGGCCACTTTGTCTTGACCCAAGAGTTGCTTGGTTTTCTCAGCAAACAAAGGCCAGTTGGAGGCAGGGTCAACCACCACGGGTTCGAGCTTCTTGCCCAACACGCCACCCTTGGCATTGATTTCATCGATAGCCATCAACACGGTGTCTTTCAACACGGTTTCAGAAATGGCCATGGTGCCAGAGAGGCTATGCAACACACCGACTTTGATGGTGTCTGCAGCGTGTGCAATAGAAAGTGTCAGAGATCCACTGACCAAGGCAGCAGCAGCGGCCAAGGTTTTGAGATGGTTGCGACGGTTAAGCATGAGAGGAACTCCAAGTCGTTCAAGGTTGAAAAGAAACGCGCCTTGTGGGCTGCGCCCTTTAGCCTTTGCAAGGCTTATGCCAACCCGTGGCTATTGGAATGTTGAGCTGTTCAGGTGCATTCATAGATGTCACCTGCCTGTATTGCACCAAACACGCACCCATAAATGGTGCGTGTAGAGATTTCAGCGCCAAATCAGGGCTCTGATCTCTGCTGGTGCATTTTTATTTGATTCGAACCACAGATGCAGACAATTTAGATTTTGGATCTGCTTTTTTCTGACTGCTGACTGCGTTGGTTTCACCCAAAGCTGACTCAAGTGCATCTTTGGCAGTATTGATGCTATGGGCGACTTCCTCAATGGAGCAGCGTTTGTCCATGGATCGATTTCGAATAATCTTAAATGCCTCGACATCGCTGATACCGCTGGTATCCATCAGAAACCGCTTTGCCTGCTCAACAACTCTGACAGACTCAACACGTCCTTCAAGTTTATTGATGCGCTTGAGCAGATCTTCACGAATTTTGTGCTGATTCACTGCAAGCACAATGGCTGACAACACGCCAAAAGGCTTGACTGGAGAAAAAAGCAAGGCTGAAGAATTTAACTGGCAAGCCAAGTCAAGCACCGTGGGGCTTTCAAATTGCAAGACAGACACCACAATTTTATTTTTCAATGCCTTCAGCAAGGTCTTGTCTATTTTGATAAATGCTTCGGGCACCAGGGCCAGCACCACCAGATCAACTGTGAGCAATTCACTCAACACTGGAGGCCACACTTGCTGATAGGGCATGCCCAAACGCTCAAGTTGCTGAGAAATCAAACGGCATTCAGCGCCCAGTGGGTGGCATAAGCCCACTTGCATCTGGCGCAAACCAGCAACTACATCTCGCTGTTCCATATACCCTCCTTGGCGACAATCATCTGCAAACGAGACACAAGGCACTCACCGATAAAGTGAGACTACAAAGCAGAAATGGCATAGGACATCAAATACGGGTCTGGCCGTACCGTCCTCTTGGATTCCTTCACAATTTCAAAATCACCATCTTCCCTGGATCTGCCAATACGGGAGTACACCCAGCAATGGTTGTTATCGGGGTCGATTCGAACACGGCCTTGTGGCGCTTCTACTTCCATACCGCGCAAAACTTTGAGCAGGCTGTCTGTGTGGGCATCATCTGCTTCAATCAAGGCTTTAGCAAACAGCATAACTTGAAAGTATGCTGATTCCCAGCATTGGTTAATAGGCACTTTTTGGGTGTGGGTAGCCAATTGCTGCAACGAAGGAATGGGTGACTGCTTGAGCAGCGAGGCAAAGAAGGGAGCTGCAGTGAAGTGGTTGGCTCTGGCAAATGGTTGCATACTCGCCAACTCCGCTTCAGAAGTGGTCAAACTTGCTATCGGCAATGTAAGCGGCTGCAAACCTGCTTGGGCATATGTTTCATAAAAAGCCGCAGTCGACGACCCGACCACTGTCGAGAAAATAAAGTCAGGTTTACACGCAGCAATGTCCTCAACCACAGGTCTGAACTCAGCATGCAGTGCTTCGATACTGAGGTAATGCTCACCCATGATTTTTCCGCCGAAACCGTTGACCATGTCTTTCATGATGCGGTTGGACTCGTAGGGGTAAACATAGTCAGAGCCGACCAAATAACAATTTTTACCAAACTTCGAGAACATGAATTCAGCCAAGATGATGATGTTCTGGTTTGGACAAGCACCTGTATAAATCACATTGGGTGAAAACTCAAAGCCCTCGTACAAGGTGGGATAGAAAAGCAGTTTGTTGTATTTTTCAATGACAGGCAGCACAGACTTGCGGCTGATCGATGTGTAACAACCGAATATGACACCAACCCCCTGCTCGTTGATCAACTTTTCACTCATCATTGAAAAAAGATAAGGATCAGATTGGGGATCCATGTAAAACGGCTTAACCTCTAAACCATACGCTGACAACAGAATATTAGCCTCGTCAATCGCCAGCAAAGTTGCATGCAACTGGGTTTTCTCAATCACGGAGGTGGCACCTGTTTGCGAAAAAAGTACGCCCACAGGGATAACGGTCTTCATGTAAAACTCTTTCTAATTTTTTTCAACACATTTCGCATAGCTAATTCAATATTGTCAGTCTCACAAACCACAGTATGCGACAGACCGAAGATTTTCTGACAAATCTGGCCTTGCAAAGATCCAATTTTCAAACACATCACGCTCACGCCTTCTTCTCTCAATTGGGCCACCACAAATTGGCTGTCTTGCCATAAATAATTTTCATCTACGCAGTCCACATCACTGGGCACACCATCGGTCAACACCAGCACCATGGGTTGCTGTAACCGGTTTGTACACAAACTGCTCATGTGTCGCAGTGCAGCACCAAGCCTGGTTGAATAGGAGGCCTGCAGGCCTTGCAACTCGTGGCGCTGAATGTCTGTCCATGGTGAAACAAAATCCTTGTGCAGGGTAATACTGACGTCGTCTTTGGTGTTGGAATGAAAACTTGAGACCGCAAACGGGATACGTGCCGATTGGAAAAAATCCGCCAAATAGGTAATGGCTTTTTTTTCAAGATCGAGAATGCTGGTGAAACTTCCTGTAATACGGTCATTGGCAGATTCAGAGGCATCTATAAGCACCATCACACCGGCACTCAATAGCTGTCGCTGCCATTGCAGAAAAATATTTTCATCCGGAGAAACTTCACAGCGCAAATCGATATTGCGCTCTATGGCTTTGTCAAGCCACAGTTGTTCGCTGGCATCAACGGATGTCTTGAACTCTCCTCGATTGGCACGCTTTCTGCGGGATTTCAAATAAGCCGTCTGTGCTGCACGCAAGGGTACACGTTTGAATCTAGAAGCAGGCAACAAACCCAAGTGGTTCACGGTCACGTAAGACTTATTCAAGTTTTGAGCCTGTGCATCCCATTCGTCATAGTAAAAAATCAGTTTCTCTTGCTTGGGTGCAAGATCAGGCTCTGAGGTAGGAGATGTTCGTGAATGGGTGACCGATTCCTGCACTTTTTGCTCTGCCGAAGCGTCTGTCCAAAGTATAGAGTTGTCATCGCGGTAAGGTGGCCAAACTGCATACTTCGTATGGTCAAAGCGGTAACGCATCTGACCCAGATCATTGGCCAAAATTGACCCTGCTTCGCGCAATGCAGCAAACCCACCGCCGCTGTGCAAAGCTTGCTCATACATATCCAGCGCTTTGCCACACCAATAATCTTCATACACATTGTGTCTTCGGTTCAGACAAACAGACATCTTGGCTAACTGGGTTTCGACGCCACCGATGCTCAATGCCTGAGCCATGTCCATGCGCGAAGTAAAGACTGCACTTATGCCCTCTATATCCTCATTGATCAAACGCTCCACACGCTCATCTTCAAGCAATGAGATCACTGCCAGCGAAAGATGTTTGAATTTACCGACTGGCTGAAAAAATAAAGAGTGCTTTAAATGGGCTTTGGCATGGGCCACCATGCAGAGTAAATCCACAGGCTGATAACTGCCCTGCAACACCGCTGAAAGCTGCTGCGACAAACTGTGCGGCAATGACAAGCCATAGGGGGTAATCGCCAATCTCTGCTGTTGACGACTTCGCTCAACGGACACCACGGGCAGGCTTTGGTCAGGCTGCTGCAAACCACGCAAGACAGATTCAAGCCACTTATCAGCGATCACTGTGGCCATGGCTATGCAATCACATGTTCACTGCGGCCATAACCAGCGGCAGCAAAGCCAGCAAACTTGCTCTGATGGTGGGTTCATCCGTGACAGGGTCAATCAATGCCGCTTCCAACAGGTTTTGTTGCCCTGCATTTTGGGAAGTCAACTTAGCCGCATGGATCAACATGCGGGTTGATACCCCTTCAAATAAACCGCTACCGGCCATTTTGCGAGAACTTGCACCAAACTGTGCAAGTGCTCGAGCAAGCGGCAAATGACAACCGGACTCACTGGCAATGATGTGCTGCTCAAGTTCAATGTTGGGGTAATCGAAACGCACAGCCACAAAACGTTGTTTGATCGATTCTTTTAAATCACGCATCACACTTTGGTATCCCGGGTTGTAGGACACCACCAACATGAAATGGGCAGGTGCGAGCAAGACTTCATTGGTCTTGTCTATGAATAATTGACGGCGATGGTCAGCCAATGCGTTTAACACGACCAGCGCTTCTTGCCGTGCTTCAATCACTTCATCTAAGTAACAGATACCGCCTTGCCTCACAGCTTGCGTCAGCGGGCCATCTATCCAAGGTGTTTCATTGCCTTTCAGGATATACCTTCCAACCAAATCGCTGGCACTGGTGTCTTCATTGCACGCCACGGTCCACATGGGCAGCTTCAATTGCTGCGCCATGTACTCAACAAACCGCGTTTTCCCACAGCCGGTCGGACCCTTGATGAGTAAGGGCAGATGTTGGTTAAAAGCCTGTCGAAAAACAAGCTCTTCGTCACCTAGCGGATGGTAGGAAATAGTCAAAGGCTAATCAACGATGCTTTGTGGACTGATTGGGGATACCCTCAATCGGCGCTTCGTCTGTTCCAGGCGTAGAACGGGTGATGGATTCAACCATTTTGCGTGTGCCTTCAGGGTCGTTAATCCATTTGGAATAGAACTCGAAGGGGCACGCAGCGACACCGTTGGCGTCTTCGCCAGAATTGATTTTCCCTGTGTAGCCACGGTGTAAGAGCTTGTACAAATGGTTTTGTGATTGCATGGTGCGTCTTGCATCACGAATCAAACTGACAGAGAGTTCAGCATACTGAATACCCATATCTTCTTCACCGCACTCACCCAGTGTTCGACCATCAAAGCCGACGATGGCTGAGTGACCAAAATACGAATAAACACCATCAAAGCCGGATGCGTTGGCAACAGCGACGTAACAGTTGTTCATCCAAGCCATGGCCTTGGCCACAATCACCTGCTGATCTTTGGCCGGGTACATATAACCTTGACAGCGAACAATCAATTCAGCGCCACGCATCGCGCAATCACGCCAGATTTCGGGATAGTTGCCATCATCACAAATGATGAGACTGATTTTCATCCCCTTGGGGCCGTCAGACACATACGTGCAATCGCCTGGGTACCAACCTTCGATGGGCACCCAAGGCATGATCTTGCGGTATTTCTGAACGATTTCACCTTTGTCATTCATCAAAATCAAGGTGTTGTAAGGTGCTTTTTTGGGATGCTCTTCATGGCGCTCGCCAGTCAAAGAGAACACGCCCCAAACCTTGGCCTTGCGGCAAGCTGCGGCAAAAATTTCGGTTTCTTCACCCGGCACCGTTGCGGCAGTGTCGTACATCTCCTTGGAGTCATACATGATGCCGTGGGTAGAGTACTCGGGAAAGATCACCAAGTCCATGCCAGGCAAACCTTGCTTCATACCGATCAGCATCTCACCGATCTTGCGAGCGTTGTCCAACACCTCAGCCTTGGTGTGTAAACGGGGCATTTTGTAGTTAACAACTGCAACGCCCACGCAATCCTTGCTGCTTGAAATATCACCATGTCTCATTTGAGTTCTCCTGTGAAAAATTAAATTGTTAAAAATGCCTTGACGGCATCAACGTCCCCCGCACCCTTGCCGCAGCTATGTACAACAGCCCCGCGCTCCAAAACCACCAAGCGGTCAGCCACACTGACAGCAAAACTCAACACCTGCTCAGACAGCAAAACGGTGCAGTCTGTTGCCTGCTGTAACTTGATCAATGCAGCTGCAATTTCCTTGATGATGGATGGCTGAATCCCCTCGGTTGGTTCATCAAGGATCAACAGACTGGGGCCAGCTGTCAAAGCCCTGCCAATCGCAACCATCTGTTGCTGTCCGCCGGATAAATTACCTGCTTTGCGATCCTTCATTTGAGAAAGGACTGGAAACAATTCATAAACAAGGTCAGGAATTTTTTTGAGTCGGCCGGTATTGAGGGATGTCAACAGGTTTTCCTCTACTGTTAACTGACCGAACAACAAACGTCCTTGCGGTACATAGCCCATTCCCATACGAGCACGCTCAAACACGGGCATACGGGTGATGTCCTGCCCCATGAATTCAATACGGCCAGAATGAACGGGCAACAAACCAACCAGTGTTTTGAAAAAAGTGGACTTGGACATGCCGTTTTTTCCAATCACGGCAACGGCCTCGTGTGCCTTCATGTCAAATGACACACCATGCAAAACAATACTTTGCCCATAGCCCGCCATCAAATCAGTCGTGTGCAGCAACGTCATCCCCTAATCACCTAAATAGACTTCACGCACACGAGGATCTGCCTGAACTTGTTCAATTGAACCTTCACACAAAATCGCACCCTGGTGCAAAACCGTGACGTTGCCGGAAAGCTTCTTGACAAAATCCATGTCGTGCTCAATCACGACAATGGCCTGAATAACGGAAATACGTTGAATCAAATCAACTGTCTGATCACGCTCTTTCAAACTCATGCCTGCAACAGGCTCATCCAGCAATAACAATTTCGGATGCTGCACCAGCAGCATCGCGATCTCAAGCCATTGTTTCTGCCCGTGACTGAGGGTTCCCGCTTGAACATCCAACATAGTGCCCAAGTTGGTGGTCTGGGCAACCTCCATGATTTCTTGGTTGAACTGATCATCTTTGTTGAAGATGGCAGACAACATGCTCTGCCCCTTGGGTACAGAAATTTGTATGTTCTGATAAACCGTTAAATCATCGTAAACAGAGGGCGTCTGAAATTTTCTGCCCATGCCCATGCGGGTACGCTTGAATTCACTCTCGAGGTCAATTCGAATGCCTTGGAAATAAATACTGCCTTGGGTCGCAGGTGTCTTGCCGCATATGGCGTCAAGCAAGGTGGTTTTACCGGCGCCATTCGGTCCGATGATGCAGCGGATCTCACCTTTTTGTACAGTCAGATTGACATGATCAATGGCCACAAAGCCACCAAAGCTGACCACTAAATCACGCACCTCCAGCAATGACTTTCCGCTCATCGACTGTCACCTGCTGCTTTGGGTCGGGATTTAAACATCCCAAGCAAACCTGCCAAACCTTGCGGTAGAACTGCGGTGACAAGCAAGAACAATCCACCCAAGAAAAATAACCAGCCTTGTGGAAATTGCTCTGACAAAGCAGATTTGAGCCACCCAATGGAGAATGCTGCAAACACCGCGCCGAGAACGGATGTGCGACCACCAAATGCAGCATAAACAATCATTTCAACCGAGGCAACGGCGCCAACCAACTGTGGCGTGATCAATCCAGTGAACAACACAAACATTGCACCACCTATGGAAGCCAGCACGCAAGACACAGACAAGGTGGCTGCCTTGATCCAAGCCGTGTCGTAACCGGAAAACCGAACACGGTCTTCGCGGTCTCTGATGGCAATCAAGACTTTTCCATAACGAGATGAAACAAGGTATTGCACCAACGCTGCACATACAGCCAGCAATCCCAGCATCATGTAAAACAAGCGTGTTCTTGCTTCATCCGAAGCCACGTCCCAACCAAGCAAAGTACTGAAGTCTGTGATGCCATTGGCCCCACCTGTACCGCCTTGGCTGCCAATGATCAACACCGTCAAAGTCAGTGATAACGCAAGTGTCAAAATTGCAAAATAAACACCGCTCACGCGCTTTTTAAAAATCAAATAAGTAAATGGAAATGCCACCAATACAGGCAATATAAAAATGCACAGCAAGGTAAAGCTGAAGCTTTGAAACGGCAACCAGGCCAGCGGTAATTGTTCAACACTGCTCCACACCATGAAGTCTGGCAGTTCGGGGCTGGATGCTTCGAGCTTCAAAAACATGGCCAAGGAATACGCCCCAATGCCAAAGAAAATGCCTTGACCCAGACTGAGAATGCCGCAATAACCCCAACTGAGCACAATGCCCAATGCCACGAAGGCAAATGACAGGTACTTGCCGTAAAGCGGTACTCTGAACTCAGGCGATACAAGCGGCAACAACAACAGCAAGCCAAAAATGATGGTGAAATTTACCCACCAACTTTTACGTAAAAACTCTTTTGGCATATCAACTTCTCACTTTGGGAGAAAACAGGCCATTTGGACGGTAGTAAAGAATCACCACCACAATCAGCATCAGCAAAACTTTGGCATAGGAGCTGGTCGTCATAAATTCAAAAGTGGTTTGCAATTGCGCAATGATGAAACTCGACAAGGCAGTCCCCATGATGCTGGCAACGCCACCGAACACGACCACAATGAAGGTGTCAACGATATACAACTGTCCTGTGCCAGGATTGGTAGAGCCGATCATCGTGAACACGCTGCCGGCTATGCCAGCCAATCCACTGCCAAGGGCAAAGGTGTACATATCGACTTGCCGTGTATTGATACCAACTGTTTCAGCAATGGCGCGGTTTTGCGTGATGGCACGAACCTTCAAACCCATGCGTGTTTTAAAAAACAGCAAATACACAGCTGCAGCCACAAGCAACGTAAGCACAATAATGAATATCCGATTCAATGGCAGTTGCACGCCGGTAAAAGGTTCGATGGCGCCATCCAACCATGAGGCAAGTGGAATGGTGACCTCTTGCGGTCCGAACACGGTGCGGTAAGTTTGTTGCAAAATCAAACTCAAACCCCAAGTGGCAAGCAATGTATCCAATGGGCGGTTGTAAAACCAGCGAACCACCGACCACTCTAAAAACAT
Source organism: Bordetella parapertussis (assembly GCA_945882755.1). Classification (GTDB taxonomy): domain Bacteria; phylum Pseudomonadota; class Gammaproteobacteria; order Burkholderiales; family Burkholderiaceae_C; genus Limnohabitans. The sequence continues at coordinate 13,951 of CAMCWS010000003.1, forward strand.
ACCGAATAAAAAAGTCACTAAGAATGCGATCGGTATCGCAAACAAAATATAGGTGTCCACCGAATCAGGAAATACGGTTAAAAAGACATTGGCGACCATGAAAGTCACGTAGGCGCCCAAAGCCATCAGTTCCCCATGGGCCATATTGATGACGCCCATCAAACCAAAAACAATGGCCAGCCCCAAAGACATCAGCAGCAAAATTGCCGTATAGCTGACGCCACTGAAAAGTTGCATCCAAAAAATATCAAGACTCACAGAAACTCTCCTCGGTAGCCTGCCGGGTAACCGGCAGGCCATCCGAATGCTTCAATTCAAAAAATCACAGTTTGGGGAAGGGGTTAGGTTCAGTCAGTTGACTTTCATGAACGATGTCAAACTGCCCGTCTGCACGTGCGCGTCCAATGCGGACTTTTTTCCACACGTGGTGATTGGTTTTGTGAATCCTCACCAGGCCCTCAGGCGCTTTGAACTCAATTTCTGAGGAGGCAGCAATCACCTTGGCCACATCAAATGACTTGGCTTTTTCTACAGCGAGTTTCCACAAATACACAGCGTTGTAGCCGCATTCCATCGGGTCACCCACCACGCGATCTTTGCCGTATTTAGCTTTGATGGCCGCGACAAACTTTTCGTTTTCAGGTGACTTGATGCTTTGGAAATAACCCATGCATGCGTAATAGCCAATTGCATTGTCTTTGCCGATACCGTCGATTTCGTTTTCTGAAACCACGGTAGACAACAGCTTTTGCTTGGTGCCATCAAGACCCGCAGCCTTTAGCTGCTTATAGAAGGCAACATTGGAGCCACCCACCACAGTCGAATAAATCCAGTCAGGTTTGGCTGCCTTGATTTTGTTGATGATGGAAGAAAACTCGGTATGTCCCAGCGGCGCATATTCTTCGCCGACCACATTTGAACCTAAACGCTTGGCAGTCGCTTTGGCGATTTTGTTGCAAGTACGTGGATAAATGTAATCCGAGCCAACAAAGAAGAAGGTTTTTCCTTGTTGCTTGGCCATCCACTCCATCGCGGCAACAACCGACTGCGTTGCTTCCTGTGAGGTATAGATGACCTGTGGATCTTCTTCCTGACCTTCGTAATAGGTGGGGTAGTACAACAGACCTTTGTTGGCCTTGAACACTGGTAACACCGCTTTGCGTGATGCGGATGTGTAGCAACCAATCACAGCTGGCACTTTGTCCTGTTGCAATAATTTTTTAGCTTTTTCAGCAAAGGTTGGCCAATCGCTGGCACCATCTTCGAGGACTGGGACAATTTTTTTGCCCAGTACACCGCCAGCTGCATTGATCTCATCAATGGCCATTTTTTCTGCGTCCACAATGGCAGCTTCAGCCAACGCGATGGTGCCTGACATTGAATGCAGCAAGCCTAATTTGACCTCATCGGCTGCCTGACTCAAACCTGGCCAAAGTGCTGCGCCCGGCAGGGCGGTGGCAGCAACCAGGGTGCTGCCTTTTTGTATAAACCGACGACGTGATGACAAACTCATGTTGACTCCTTTAACAATTTTCCACAAAGCTAACGCTTAAAACGCAAAAAGCCCCATGACGCGACGAGCGCGTAACGGGGCTTTTTTGCTCCTTCAAGAAACCGGCCTTCTTGACGGTTCTTTGAAATTTATTGCATGAAATATTAAAGCTGGTTTTTATAATCGTAAGTGGTATTTACCCTTGATTTGCCATCTGCATGAGCTGCTAAAAACGCCTTAATTTAGTGCGAATTGCACCACGATGAAATAAACACCTGATCAAAGTGCACCAGCAAGGTAATTCATTTGATTTCAAATTGTTTCGTCGCAAGGCACGACACTTGCATCACAATGCAAGCACGCCATCCGCTTTCACTGACAGGTCTCTATGGAACTCACGCCCCGCGAAAAAGACAAGCTCTTGATATTCACTGCCGGTTTGCTGGCCGAACGCCGAAAAGCCCGTGGCTTGAAGCTCAACTACCCCGAAGCCGTGGCCTTCATCAGCGCGGCCGTCATGGAAGGTGCGCGTGACGGTAAGACCGTGGCGCAACTCATGAGCGAAGGGCGCACCCTGCTCACCCGTGCCGATGTGATGGAGGGCATTGCTGAAATGATCCCTGACATCCAAGTCGAAGCCACTTTCCCCGATGGCACCAAGCTGGTGACGGTGCACCAACCGATTGTTTGATCCACATCAACCACAAAACGCATACATATCGTTTGGAGGAACTCCCCATGAAAAACCTAGTTTTGTTGTCCGCAGCCAGTTTCAGCAACTGGACCCAGGCCCATGACGGCCATGGCTTGGCGGGTGCGCATTGGCACCCCACCGATGCCCTGGGCTTTTTAGCGGTGCTGGTGGTCGTGGCCGCTGTGTGGTGGGCTGGCCGCAAATGAGCCAACGCTTCATCCCTGGTGAGTTGTTCACCGATACCGGCCACCATGAACTCAACACCGGCAGACGCACCCACACCTTGGTGGTGAAGAACAGCGGCGACCGCCCGATTCAAGTGGGCTCGCATTACCACTTCGCCGAAACCAACACGGGTTTGCTGTTTGACCGTGAGGCCGCACGAGGCATGCGCTTGAACATCGCCTCGGGCACGGCGGTGCGCTTTGAACCCGGCCAAGAACGCACCGTGGAATTGGTGGACTACGCGGGCTCGCGTGAGGTCTATGGTTTTCGTGGCGAAGTGCAAGGCGCATTGAAAGGAGCCGCGTGATGGCCCAAATTGAAAAACGCGCTTACGCCGAAATGTTTGGCCCCACCGTGGGCGACCGCTTGCGCTTGGCCGATACCGACCTCATTGTTGAAGTGGAACAAGACTACACCTTGCGAGCCGGCAGCTATGGTGAAGAGGTGAAATTTGGCGGTGGCAAAACCATCCGTGACGGCATGGCGCAAAGCCAGCGCACCCGCAACGGCCCCGTGGGCAGCGGTGCGCAAGGTGGTGGGGCCATGGACTGCGTGCTGACCAATGCGCTCATCATTGACCACTGGGGCATTGTGAAAGCCGACATTGGCATCAAGAATTCACGCATCGCGGCGATTGGCAAAGCGGGCAACCCCGACACCCAACCGGGCGTGGACATCGTCATTGGGCCAGGGACGGAAATCATTTCTTGCGAAGGCATGATCGTGACCGCCGGCGCCATCGACACCCACATCCACTTCATCGCCCCGCAACAAATTGAAGAGGCCTTGGCCAGTGGCGTGACCACCATGCTGGGCGGCGGCACGGGACCGGCCACCGGTACCTTTGCCACCACCTGCACACCCGGCCCATGGAACATCGAGCGCATGTTGCAAGCGGCCGATGCCTTCCCCATGAACTTGGGTTTTTTGGGCAAAGGCAATGCCGCGCTGCCCGATTCGCTGCATGAGCAAATCAACGCCGGTGCGATTGGCCTGAAGTTGCACGAGGACTGGGGCACCACGCCAGCGGCCATCGACAACTGCTTGAACGTGGCCGAGGCCACCGACACCCAAGTCGCTATTCACACCGACACCTTGAACGAGTCGGGTTTTGTGGAAGACACCGTGGCCGCTTTCAAGGGCCGCACCATCCACACCTTTCACACCGAGGGCGCGGGTGGCGGCCATGCACCCGACATTTTGAAAGTGGTGGGCGAGGCCAATGTGCTGCCCTCCTCCACCAACCCCACACGCCCCTACACCATCAACACCCTGGACGAGCACGTGGACATGCTGATGGTGTGCCACCACTTGGATGCGTCGATCGCCGAAGATTTGGCATTTGCCGAGAGCCGCATCCGCAAAGAAACCATCGCCGCCGAAGACATCTTGCACGACCTCGGTGCGATCAGCATGTTCTCATCCGACTCGCAAGCCATGGGCCGCGTGGGCGAGGTCATCATGCGCTGCTGGCAGACCGCGCACAAAATGAAACAGCAACGCGGCAAGCTGCCCGCCTTTGGCCCTGATGGCTTGGTAGGCGACAGCGACCGGCACGACAACGGCCGCGTCAAACGCTATGTGGCCAAACTCGCCATCAACCCCGCGATTGCACACGGCATCAGCCACGAGGTGGGCAGCATCGAGGCGGGCAAATGGGCCGACATCGTGCTGTGGAAACCGGCATTTTTTGGCGTCAAGCCTTTCATCATCATGAAGGGTGGCTTCATTGCCATGGCCGCCATGGGCGACCCCAATGCGTCCATCCCCACACCACAACCGGTGCACTACCGCCCCATGTTTGGCGCCTTTGGTGGTGCGCTGCATAGGGGTTCACTCAGCTTTGTGTCGCAAGCGGGAATGGCTGGCGGCATTGGTGAACGCTATGGTTTGCACAAAACCTTGAGTGCGGTGAAAAACATCCGCGGCATTGGCAAGCGCCACATGCTGCACAACGACTACGCGCCACACATGGACGTGGACGCCCAAACCTATGCGGTGCGGGCTGATGGGCAACTGCTCACCTGCGAACCCGCCAGCGTGCTGCCCATGGCGCAGCGGTATTTCCTGTTCTGAGTTTTTGTCCAAGGTATTACCATGGTAGTATTTCGACTCAATTTTTCAATGGAGTAGTGCCATGGCCACTGTGTCTGTCAAATTGCCTGAAATCACCAAAGCCAAATTACAAAAGTTGGCCAAAGCGCAAGGTGTCACCGCTCATGCACTGATGGTCTCAGCCATTGAAACCGCCCTGAACAAGTCAGACCAACAAAGCAGCTTCATGCATAAAGCCCTAGCAGCGCAGAAAAAAACTTTGAAGTCTGGTGAAGCTTTTGAGGGCAATGAACTGAGCAGTTACTTGAAAACAAAAGTCAGGGGCGAAAAAACCAAACGCCCCGCCCCTGTTCAACTCACATCCATCAAACCCGCACAAGCATGACGCGCTGGTTGGTGAGTGTTGATGCCGCGCAAGACTTGGAAGAATTGGTTGATTTTTTGCGCAACCATCAAGCGGAATACGCGGTTGAAACCATTGATTTGATATTGAATGCATTGACCATTTTGGAACAACACCCTGAAATAGGCCGCCTGGTGCAACACCACTTTCGCGAACTCATCATCTCCCGTGGCAAAACAGGGTATGTTGCGCTTTATGAATACGATGAAGCCAGCGATGTGGTTTTGATCCTGGCCATCCGACACCAACGCGAAGCGGGATACCACTGAACACCATGATCCATTTCTCCAAACTCATTCGCAATGGCCACGGCTTGGCACCTGTGCTCTTGAAACGTGCAACGTCCATCACGCTGGACTGGGATGTGCGGCAAAAAAGCAGATTCGAATCCACCGACAGTGCGGGTCGCCAAGTGGGTATTTTTTTGCAGCGCGGCCAAGTGGTGCGCGGCGGCGATGTGCTGGTGGGTGAAGACGGCTCGCTGCTCAAAGTGCTGGCGGCGCCCCAAGCGGTGTTGCGCATCACCCATTGCACGGCGCACGGCACGCCGTTTGACTTGACCCGCGCCGCCTACCACTTGGGTAATCGCCATGTGCCCATTGAACTGCAAGCCGATCACTTGAAGATTGAGCCCGACCATGTGCTGGCCGAGATGCTGCGTTCCATGCACCTCATCGTCAACGAGGTGAGTGAAAGTTTCGAACCCGAAAACGGTGCTTATGGCGAGCATGGGGGTGGAGATCACCACCACCACGGGCATTAATTGGAATCTGACCCCCATTCTTTGTTGCGCTTGTTGCAACTGGCCTCACCCGCTTTGCCTGTGGGTGGGTTTTCGTATTCGGAGGGCATAGAAGCTGCCGTTGCGCACCAGTTGGTGCACGACGAGGCTTCAGCACAAGCATGGTTACTGGATCAGCTGCATCTGGTGCAGTCGCGCAGCGACTTGCCTGTCATGGCCCACGCCATCCCTGCTTGGCAGCAACACGGCGTACTGCAGTTGAAACAACTTAACGACTGGGTGATGCAAACCCGTGAGACCTTTGAAATGCGCTTACAAACCGAACAAATGGGACGATCGCTGTTAATTTGGTTGCGCAACCAAGCCGATGCAGACCCCTTGCGTATGAAAACCTGCGAAGAACTTCCACCCACATGGCCTTTGGCCTTCGCACTGGCGCTGTCCACACATGGCATCACGATTCGCCAAGGCTTGGTGGCTGCGGCTTTCGGTTGGGCAGAAAATATGGTTCAAGCAGCCATCAAAGCCGTGCCTTTGGGTCAACTCAGCGGTCAACGCATCTTGGCAGCTTTGGCAGCCGAGATACCTTCTGCGGTTGATCACGCCATGCAAATGACCACGGAGAAACGCCAAGCCTATAGCCCGCGACTGGCCATTTTGTCAGCGCGACACGAAACCCAATACTCCAGACTCTTTCGATCATGACCACACCTCTTCACCACATCGCCAACCGCAGCAAAAGACTTCCACCCCTTCGCGTGGGCATTGGCGGCCCAGTTGGCTCAGGCAAAACCACCTTGCTTGAAATGCTGTGCAAAGCCATGCGTGACAACTATGACCTGATCGCTATCACGAATGACATTTACACCAAGGAAGACCAACGGCTGTTGACCATCAGCGGGGCTCTGCCAGCTGAACGCATCATGGGTGTAGAAACCGGCGGCTGTCCACACACCGCGATCCGTGAAGACGCATCAATCAACCTTGAAGCCATCGACCGCATGCTGGAAAAGTTTCCCAATGCAGATGTGGTTTTCATTGAAAGCGGTGGCGACAATTTGGCCGCCACCTTCAGTCCCGAACTCAGCGACTTGACCATCTATGTGATTGATGTCGCTGCTGGCGAAAAAATTCCACGTAAGGGTGGCCCAGGCATTACCAAGAGCGATTTGTTCATCATCAATAAAACTGACCTTGCGCCGCATGTGGGCGCAAACTTGGACATCATGCAGTCAGATACAGAGCGTATGCGAGCGAGTCCCCAAGGTTTCAAGCCTTTTGTCATGACCAACCTGAAAACACAAAGTGGACTTACAGATGTGGTGAAATTCATCGAAACAAAAGGAATGTTGTTGTCATGAAGTTTCATCGCCTGTTTTCACTCTGTGTTTTTTCTTTAGTCTTTGTGCTGTCAGGACTTTTTACTGTAAAAGCACAAACGCAAACGCCCAAGTTGCAGCTTCAGTTGCTGGCCCAAGACCTGACAGCACCTATTCATTTGGAAGAGTTGCCTGATGGCAGTGGCCGCATGCTGGTGGTGCAGCAAGATGGTTTGGTCAAAGTGCTGATGCCTGACGGCAAGGTATTGGCCGAGCCGTTTCTAGACATGCGCAGTCGCATGTTCTCGCTGCAAAACGATTTTGAAGAACGTGGTCTTTTGGGTTTTGCGCTGCATCCGGAATATGCCCGCAATGGGCGTTTTTTCATTTCCTATTCAGCGCCATTGCGCGACAGCGCACCCCAGAGCTGGAACCACACTCGCAAAATTTCAGAATTCACGGCCAAGATAGGCAGCGTGGCGCCAGTTGACCCACTGACTGAACGTGTTTTGATTGCACAAGATTGGCCCAGCAGAAAACACAATGGGGGGGGATTGGCTTTTGGTCCCGATGGCATGCTGTTCATTGGCATGGGCGACAGTGGCGCATCCCATGGCTTTGGTAAATCGGTGATTTGGGAAGCCTTCAATGTTCCAGCGGAAGGTTTGATTTGGGACATGATGGCGCAAGACAAGCACAGCTTGTACGGGAAAATTTTGCGTATTGATGTGGACCGCGGCTACCCCGGTTACGCTATTCCTAACGGCAACCCCTTGAACGCGTCGCAAGGTAAATCCGAAATTTGGGCATGGGGTTTTCGCAACCCTTACCGAATGGCATTCGACAAGAATGGCAACGGCGACTTGTATGTGACCGCGATTGCCGAAACCCTTTGGGAAGCGGCTTACCGCGTCAAACGCCCAGGCAATTTTGGGTGGCCCTTGATGGAAGCCTCGCGTTGCGTAGATCGCTTACAACCCCGCAAGCCCCCTGCGCAGTGCGCTCGTCAAGGAGCAGGCGGTGAGCCTTTGCAAATGCCTGTGGTGGAGTACCCCAATATGCAAGTCAATCACCCAGACTCCGCACTCAACACCAAAGGCGTAGGAACTGCGATCACAGGTGTTCGCATGTACCGAGGCACAGCCATTCCCTTGCTGCAAGGCAAGCTTGTGGTGGCTGATTGGAGCGCCTCTTTCAAACAAGCATCGGGGCAACTCTTTATCGCGACACCGCAAATGCAAGGTGACAAGCAATGGCCTCTGGAAAAAGTGTTGCAAATTGAAAGCCGCATCATCAGTTTGGCCGAAGACCGAAATGGCGAAATTTACGTGCTGACCCATGATGGCATGGGGCCATTCGGCAACACAGGCAAGGTTTACAAACTGGTGGCTCAACCATGAAGTGGCTTCGTCCTTGGCTTGCCGTCCTTGCCATCTCATGTGGCATGAGCGCTCAGGCGCAAGAAGAAATCTATGGGGGAATGCTAGAAGGGTTTGACTACCCAGCCCCCGTGCAAAAGTTTGCGTTCAAATCGCAGCAACTTGATATGCACATGGCGTATTTGGACATCACGCCAGCAAAACCCAATGGCCACGTCGCAGTTTTGTTGCATGGGAAAAACTTTTGCGCAGCCACTTGGCAATCGACCTACGAGATATTGCAGAAATATGGTTTTCGCGTCATCGTGCCGGATCAAATCGGGTTTTGCAAATCCAGCAAGCCTGCCGCTTACCAATACAGTTTTCAGCAACTAGCCCACAACACCCATGTCTTGTTGAATTCATTGGGAATATCGCAAGCCACTGTGATCGGTCACTCTACCGGCGGCATGTTGGCCACACGCTATGCCTTGATGTTTCCGCAGTCGGTCAAACAACTGGTCATGGTCAACCCCATTGGTCTAGAGGACTGGAAGGCCATGGGCGTGCCAAGTCTCACCATTGACCAGTGGTACCAACGGGAACTTCAAGTCACCGATGAACGTATTCGCAACTATGAGCGAATAACCTATTACGTGAACGAATGGAAACCTGAGTACGAACCTTGGGTGCAAATGATTGCGGGTATGTTTCGTGGGCCTGACAAGCAAACTGTTGCGTGGCATTCGGCTTTGCTTTACGACATGATCTTCAACCAACCCGTGGTTTACGAGTTTCCTTTGCTCAAAGTACCGACATTGCTGATGATGGGTGAAAAAGACAACACTGCCATCGGCAAGGACTTGGTGTCTCCCGAGATCAAAGCCCAAATGGGTCTGTACCCTGAATTGGCAAGACGCACAGCCAAGTCCATCCCAGGTGCCAAATTGATTCTCTTCCCAGATTTAGGCCATGCGCCACAAATGCAAAACCCCCAGCGCTTTCACACGGCTTTGGTGAACAGTTTGTTGGCTTTGGAAGACTAACTTAGCGCTGAACCCAGCCACCACAAACTGGGAATACCTGACCCACAAAGCAATCCGCTTTGTCTGAACACAGGTATGCCGCAAATTCTGCGTCTTCTTCTGCCTTCACCAAACGCCCTAAAGGGACTTCACGTTGAAGTCGTTCTGCAAAGCGCGGATTGGCCTGAACCTCTGGCGGAAAGTAAGTGGGGTTCTCGACAAAATTTTGGGCAATCGCGTTGACTTGGATGTTCAATGCAGCCAACTCCACACCCACTGCCTGCACCCATGCCAGTTGTGCACCACGGGCAGCGCTGTAACTTGAGGCTCGCTTCATGCCGCGTAATGCACTGGCACTGCCCATCACCAAAAATTTTCCCTGCCCACGCGCCTTCATTTGTGGCACGACTTCTCGCAACAACCTTGGCAAGGGGTGAACCATGATGTCAAACACCTGCGACCACTCGGCGTCTTGCACCTCAGTGGCCGGCGTCGAAGGTGCAGTCATGGCCAAATTGGCAACCAAGACATCGATATGCCCATGGCTTTGCACCAATTCGCGTGGCGCATCAGGGTGCTGCAGTTCTCTGCTGTCGGCCAACACAGTCGCACCATGCGAGGAAAGCACTTGGCATAAAGCTGGGCCCATGAAATCTTCCGCTTGGGTGACAACGATTCGCAAACCTTGTAACAAACCACGCATAGAAAGCACCTACTCGGGTAAATGGTCTTCGGGGTGCTCATCCACCAAAGGGATGAGGTCTGGCTTGGGGGCACGTTTGCCGTGCTTGGCCAAAATTTCAATGTAAACAGACGTGGCCTGTGCTTTGGCCAGTGCGTCTATCGCCGCAATCAGGGCAGACAAATGAACCACTTCGGCATCCGCCGCTTGCACGCCGCACTTGCAGTCAAAGTCCCAAAAATCGACTCCCTCAGGTAGATCTCGCCTACGCTCACGTTTGAGGTATTTGCGTACATCGTGTTTCACCGCATCAAGCACCCGATCAGGGTGGCGGCCATCTATCTGCAGTGGGAAATTTTTTCGCATGGTCAGATTATGCGGCCCGCGCTTCTAAGCGCCACAAGGACGTGACCTCTTGCGTTCGCGCCGCATGCAATGCGTCTTGGCTGTCTTGCACTTTGGCGTGACGAGGCCGAATATCTTCTCGCCCAAGAACCTGTAAGCCCCCTGCTTCTATCCATTGCAGCAACTGATCGCGAGAGCGCAGCTGCAGATGCTCAGCCAGATCTGACACCACCAGCCAAGCTTCGCCGCCTAGGGACAAATGCGCCGCGACACCCGACAAGAAAGTACGCAACATCCGACTGTCGGGGTCATAAATGGCTTGCTCCAACAGTGACGTGGCTTTGCCCGGCAACCAAGGCGGGTTGCACACAATCAAATTTGCTTGACCCTGGGGAAACACATCGGTCATTTGGAACTGCGCCCTTGAGGACAAATCCAATCGCTGCAAATTGTCTTTCGCACACTGCAAGGCGACGTCGCTGCTGTCGGTTGCAATAACGTATTTGACGCCGCGCATCAGCAACAAGGCCGCAATCACACCCGTACCGGTTCCAATGTCAAAAGCCATTTCAACCGAAGACAGAGGTGCCTTGGCAATCAGATCAAGGTATTCACTTCGCACGGGGGAAAACACACCATAGCGGGGATGAATGGAAAAACCGTCCTCGCTCAAGGCCTTGACAGAAATCCCTTTGCGCTGCCACTCGTAGGCGCTGACGACACCTAGCAATTCACGCAAAGACAGCACCCGCGCTTGGCCGCTTGCCTCGCCCCAAGCACTGCGCAAAGCGTCGCGTACATCAGGCGCACGACGCAAATCAATGCGGTAGTCGCCCTCGACTTGCAATACCAACATAGACAAGATTCGTGCACGCTGGGCTTGCGCCATACGGTGGGCATGAAAGGCTTGCGGCATAGCGAGACTGCTTGGTTTGACCGGCGATGTGGGACTGACGCGACGCGTCAACGCTTGAAGCAATTGACGCGCTTGCTGAAAGTCCCCTTGCCACAACAGGGCAGTTCCCGCACAGGCCAAGCGGTAGGCCGTGTCAGCGCTGCAGCTGTCAGTGACCATTTCGAAGCGTTTGGGCACGGAAGCACCACTGGCTGAATACCAGAGGTCTTGCAGTGCATTCATATCGGTTTCAAGTACCAAGGTAGGCGCCGCCCCCAGGGGTATGAATTTCAAACACATCCCCGACTTGCATTTGCACTTGGTCAATGTGACCAAGTATCAGCACCTCACCATTGGCCTTGACGACCCGATTCACCCCTGGCAAACCCGCCGACCCGCCGGCCAATCCAAACGCGGGATACATGCGACCGTTGGACAAAATACCTGCTGTCATTGGCTCTAAGAACGCTATGCGACGAATACCGCCAGCGCCACCTGCAAACTTTCCTTGGCCGCCTGATCCATCGCGCACACTGTAGGAGAGCAAACGCACAGGAAAGCGAAACTCCAACACTTCCGGGTCGGTCAAACGAGAATTCGTCATATGGGTTTGCACCACATCAGTTCCTTTGAAACCGCCCACCACCTCACCACTGCTGTTGAACACAGGCCCAGCGCCACTTCCGCCCGAAATGGTTTCGTAGTATTGGTGAGTGGCATTTCCAAAGGTGAAATTGTTCATGGTGGGCTGGCTGCCCGCCATCACACCCAAGGCACCATACAAGGCATTGGTGATGCAAGTGGAGGTCTCGACATTGCCGGCCACCACTGAGGCAGGCGGCAAGGGGTTGAGCATGGAACCCTCGGGGATGATGACATGAATAGGCTTTAAACATCCTGCATTCAAAGGAATGTCGTCTTCCACCAAGCTGCGAAATACATAGAGCACAGCTGCCATGCACACGGCGCGGGGCGCATTGAAGTTATTGCTTTGTTGTGCTGAAGTGCCTGTGAAGTCGACGACCGCACTGCGGTTTTTGGCATCAATGCTGACGCTGACCTTGATACAAGCGCCGTTATCTAGGGAGAAGTCAAAGCTGTGGTGGGTCACATCGCCAAAGCGTTTTGCCAATCGGGTAATGGCGCGTCTGACAGATTCTTCTGCGTTGTCTTGCACATGCTGCATATAGGCTTGCACGGTGGGCAAACCGTAATGCGCCACCATGCGGCACAACTCTTGCGCCCCTTTTTCATTCGCTGCAATTTGGGCTTTCAAGTCAGCCATGTTTTGCGCAGGGTTGCGACTGGGGTGGGCCCCACTTTGCAGCAAAGCCAACATGGGCGCTTCACGCAGCACACCTTTTTCCACCAGTTTGAAATTCTGAATTTGCACACCCTCTTCATCGATGGTGGTGGAAAACGGTGGCATGGAACCAGGTGAGACACCGCCAATGTCTGCGTGGTGGCCACGAGAGCCCACATAAAAATCGGGCTCAAGCGAATCGCCCAAGTAAACCGGCGTGATGACGGTCACATCAGGCAAATGGGTTCCACCGTGGTAGGGGTCGTTCAACACATACACGTCCCCTGCCTGCATTCGATCGGCGTTGTCACAAATAACCGTCTTGATGCTCTCGCCCATGGAGCCCAAATGCACAGGCATGTGCGGCGCATTGGCAATCAACTCGCCTTGTTGATTGAAGATGGCGCATGAAAAATCAAGACGCTCTTTGATATTCACCGAATGCGCGGTGTTTTGCAATTGCAAGCCCATTTGTTCGGCGATATTCATGAAGAGGTTGTTAAAGACCTCCAATTGAATCGGGTCCACCGATGTGCCGGCCGCTTGCAAGGCTTTGCGTGGCGCGATGCGCAGCAACACCAAATGGTTTAACGCCGTCAACTTGGCTTGCCAACCGGGTTCGATGACGGTAGTGGCATGGCGTTCGACCACCACAGCAGGACCCACCACGCTATCGCCAGCTTGCATGTCTTCGCGGCGAACCAAGGCTGCCTCTTGCCAAGCACCGTGCAAATACATGCGTGTCAGCGTGTGGGGTGGCATGTCTCGCCTAGGCGCCAGAGGGTGAACCGTTTCTGGTGTTTGCTCGCCTGCCAATATGACTTCTACCGACACCGCCTCAACCACCAAGGCTTTGTCTGGCATGACAAACGCAAAGCGGCGCAAATATGCGGCCTCAAACGCCGCCTTCACCTCGGCCACGCTCCCTATGGCAACCACCAAGGGCGAATCACTGCCTGCGTAGCGCAGATGCACACGTTCATGGGTTTGCAAGTCACCACCGTCGGTGATGTGGGAACGCAAGGTCGCTTGGGCTTGTAAGGACAGATGGTTCAAAGTGGCTTGTAATTGAGGCCACACAGATGCATCCAAGGTCTGCTCAATGGCTTGCTCTTTGATCAGACTTTGCGATGCCAAGCCCATGCCATAGGCCGACAACACACCAGCCATAGGGTGAATCAAAATCCTTGACATGCCCAGTGCATCAGCCACAGCGCAAGCATGCTGCCCCCCTGCGCCTCCAAAGCATTGCAAGGTATAGCCCGTGACATCGTAACCACGAGCAACCGAAATTTTTTGTACCGCATGCGCCATTTGCTGAACAGCGATATGCACAAAGCCTTCGGCAACTTCTTCGGGTGTTTTGTTCGATAACTGGGCAAGATGTGCGAAGCCTTGTTCCACCACTTGCGCATCCAAAGTTTGATTGCCCTCAGGACCAAAGACAGCGGGGAAATAAGCGGCCTGCAATTTACCCAACTGTAAATTCGCATCCGTGACGGTCAAGGGTCCGCCACGCCGGTAGCAAGCTGGCCCTGGGTCTGCACCTGCGCTTTGTGGCCCCACCCGAAAACGTGAGCCGTCAAATTGCAGCAGCGACCCGCCACCCGCAGCCACCGTGTGAATGTGCAACATGGGGGCTCGCAAGCGAACGCCTGCCACCTGGGTATCGAACTCTCTTTCCAGTTCACCCGCGTAATGGCTGACATCGGTAGACGTGCCACCCATGTCGAAACCAATGACACGCACCTTGCCTTCCAATCCATCCCCATGGGTAAAAGCTGCTTCAGCAGTTCTTGCCATGCCCACGATGCCGCCAGCGGGACCAGAAAGAATCGCATCTTTGCCTTGAAAGGCTTGGGCGTCTACCAAGCCGCCCGAAGATTGCATGAACAAGAGCGGCACCCCTGGCAGCTGCAGTGCCAACTGGTCCACGTAGCGACGCAATATGGGCGACAAATACGCGTCAACCACGGTGGTGTCACCACGGCTGACCATCTTCATCAAGGGACTGGTTTGGTGCGAGGTACTGATTTGGGTGAACCCAATGTCTTGGGCCAAAGCTGCAGCTTGTTGCTCATGCTCGCTGTAACGGTAGCCATGCAAAAACACCATCGCTACTGAACGCAAGCCCCTGTCATAGGCGGCAGACAAGCCCGAGCGCAGCCCTGCTTGGTCCAGCACTTGCACCACCTCACCATGTGCGCCCATGCGCTCAGCCGCCTCGATCACTTCGCTGTAAAGCATCTCGGGCAAGACGATGTGTCGGTCAAACAAGCGTGGGCGGTTTTGGTAGGCAATGCGAAGCACATCACGAAAACCTCGGGTGGTGACCAACAGCGTGGGTTCGCCTTTGCGCTCAAGCAAGGCGTTGGTCGCCACTGTGGTGCCCATGCGTACACAGGCAATGCGCTCAGCCGGTACGGGTTCATGGGCCTTTAAGCCCAGCAACTCGCGTATCCCTTGCACCGCGGCATCCGCGTACATCTGCGGGTTTTGGCTCAGCAGTTTGTGGGTGTGTAACTTCCCCTGCGGATCTCGCGCCACGATGTCCGTGAAGGTGCCGCCACGGTCAATCCAAAATTGCCAGCGCTGATCAGCTTGATTAACTTGCATATAGAAAATTAAACCACGCTTTGCCTGCGACGGTTTAGCTCACCTCCACATAGATTGATAATGCGGCATCTGTATTCCTCAAACACCTTATGAGTGCTGTCATCGCCATTTGTATCGGAGCCTGTGCTGGCGCTTTGGCTCGCTGGCAACTTGGGCTTTTGTTCAATGTTGGCAGCACACTGCCTTGGGGAACGCTTTACGCCAACTTGATCGGCGGCTACCTCATTGGTGTGTGCGTTGCGGTGTTTCAAGCTTTGCCCGACCTAGACCCTGCGTGGCGACTGCTGCTGATCACAGGTTTCTTGGGTGCGCTCACCACCTTTTCTTCTTTCAGTGCCGAGGTGGTTGCCATGCTGATGCAGTCGCGTTTTGTGTTGGCCTTGGTGACCGCAGGTTTGCACTTGCTTGGCTCTTTGCTCTTAACGCTTGCCGGCATCAAGACGGTGGGTTTGCTGCTGCCTCGGTAAGCGCTCTGTCAGCCATTTCACACACATTTAACACCTCATGAACACAGCAGTTAGCACCCTAGACAGACTCGCCTTGCTTGAGCAAGACCGGCTTGCCGTGTTGTTCAATGGAGCACCAGCTTCCCCCACACTGCCAGATTGGATTTCCCACAGCTGGCGTCGCTGCCTCAGCAATGGACTGCACCCTGATTACAGCGTCTCTTTTGATGCCGTTTCTGCTGCTCACATTACCCGCACACTCGATCTTCAGCGTGATTTTGTCCAAGCTGCACAACCTGAAATAGAGCGCCTGTGCCGCGCCATCGCAGGAACCTCTTTTTTCGCCTTGTTGACAGACGCCAAGGGCGTGGTCTTGGATGTGGGCGGCAGCATCAACCGCCACGACAAAAGGGTGGAAGCGATTGCGCGTATCGGTGTGGACTTGTCCGAAGAGTCTGTGGGCACCACAGCCATCAGCGCTGCCTTGACCGAGCTGCGACCTGTTTGGCTGCACCGCGGCGAGCATTTTTTCCGCGACACCTCTGTTTACAGTTGCGCTGGTGCACCCATTTGGGGGCCACAAGGCGACTGCATCGGCATGCTTGACCTCACGGGCATCAACAGCCCAGAGCGTCCCGAACTGATGCACTTGGCAGCACTGTCGGCTCGCACCATCGGCAATGCCTTGTTGCTTAGCCAAGCGCATGATTTGTTATTGCGTTTGAACTGGCCCGGCCGCTTGATGGGTGACGATAACGATGGTTTGGTCTTGCTCAGCAGCGAAGGTGAGGTACTTGGTGCCAATATCGCCGCACGTGAAATGCTGAACCTTTTTCCCAACGCGGGAAAACCCTTGCATGCCAGCGATGTCTTTGCCTTGCCTTGGACGCTGCTGTTTGACTCCGCCTCTAAAGACCATCATTTGGATGTTCCCTTATGGAGTGGCCTGCACCTGCAAGCAAGGGCATTTGTTGAACAAAGTTGTGAACATGCCCCGCACATCAGCGCCACAAGTCCCTTGCAACAACTGCAATCGGCCATGATTCGCAAAGCCATCGATTTATCCCGCGGGAATGTTTCTCAAGCGGCCAAAGCCCTCGGTATCAGTCGGGCGACGCTGTACCGCAAGCTGTCACGAACGGGTCCCAAGCACTGATTCATTACACCTACAATCGCCAATCAATTTTTCGGAGACAGCCATGGGCGCACTATTGGGTTTTTCAAACGGCATAGACCGTCTGAACACATGGTTAAATAAATATGTCATCTGGTTGATATTGATTGCGACGCTGGTCAGCGCCGTCAACGCCTTGGTGCGAAAAATCTTCAACACCAGCTCCAACGCGTTCTTGGAAATCCAATGGTATTTCTTCGCCGCTTCTTTTTTACTCGCGTCTGCTTACACCTTACTCAACAACGATCACGTGAAAATCGACGTGATTTATTCGAAGTTTTCACGCCGCACCCAAATCCAAATCGACATCTTTGGTTTTCTTGTGTTCTTACTGCCCATGTGTACTGCCGTTTTGTGGTTTGGCGTTCCTTTCTTCGTGCAGGGCTTTGTCAGCAACGAGATGTCCTCCAATGCGGGTGGTTTGATTCGTTGGCCGGTCTATGCCATGTTGCCCTTGGGCTTTGGTTTGTTATGGCTGCAAGGCGTGTCGGAGTTGATCAAGCGCATTGCTTTTTTGCAAGGTCTGATTGACGACCCTACCTTGAAAAAAGACGAGAAAAGCCCTGAAGAGCTGCTGGCGGAAGAGATTCGCAAATTGGCTGAAACCAAAGCCCAACAACCAGCCTAAGACAAAGAGAAACGCCATGGAATTCTTTATTAACAACTTAGCGCCCATCATGTTCTTGGGCCTGATCGTTTTCTTGTTGCTGGGCTTTCCTGTTGCCTTCAGTTTGGGGGCTTGTGGCTTATTCTTTGGCTTCATCGGGATAGAACTCGGGGTACTCCCCGAACCTTTGCTGCAAGCCCTGCCTTTGCGCATTTTCGGCATCATGCAAAACGACACCTTGCTGGCCATTCCCTTCTTTACCTTGATGGGACTGATTCTTGAACGAAGTGGCATGGCCGAAGACTTGCTCGACACCATCGGTCAGTTGTTTGGCCCCATTCGTGGCGGCTTGGCTTTTGCGGTGATTTTTGTGGGTACCTTGCTGGCGGCTACCACTGGCGTAGTAGCAGCGTCTGTGATATCTATGGGCCTCATTTCCCTGCCCATCATGCTGCGCTATGGCTATGACCGTCGCTTGGCTTCAGGCGTGATCGCCGCCTCGGGCACCTTGGCGCAAATCGTGCCCCCCTCCTTGGTGCTCATCATCTTGGCTGACCAATTGGGACGCAGCGTGGGCGAGATGTACAAAGGCGCTTTCATCCCTGGCTTCATGCTGGCGACCATGTATGTGGGCTATGTGGTCTTGATCGCCATATTCAAACCCACTTGGGCACCCGCACTACCTATGGAAGCTCGCACGATACGTGAGGACAGCGGCAAGTCAGGTTTGTTGTCCTTGCTGTTTCTCACCGTTGTCAGCGCCGTATCCGCCATCGCGCTGGGGCAAAACTACGGCGCAGTTCTCTCTTACTTCAAGGGTGAGGTAGAGGTGAATCCGCCAACCGACGAAACCATTGTGGTGTCATTGTGCGTAGGTGTTTCGCTGGCCTTTGTGTTGGCTGTGTTGAACAAAAACCTGCGCTTGGGTCTGCTTTCACGCATGGCTGAGCGTGTCACATTTGTGTTGATCCCTCCCTTGTTTTTGATTTTCTTGGTGCTGGGTACCATCTTTTTAGGTATTGCCACACCCACCGAAGGCGGCGCCATGGGTGCATTGGGCGCCATCATCATGGCGGTGTCTCGTGGCCGACTCAGCTGGTTGTTGCTGCGTCAGGCCATGACTTCCACCACAAAGCTGGCCAGCTTTGTGGTGTTCATCTTGATTGGTTCGACCTGCTTTAGCTTGGTGTTCCAAGGGGTGGATGGACACATATGGGTGGAGCACCTGCTGGGCGATTTGCCTGGCGGACAACTCGGCTTCTTGATCGTTGTCAATATTTTGATCTTTGTATTGGCCTTCTTCCTGGACTTTTTCGAGTTGGCATTCATCGTCGTGCCCTTGCTGGGCCCGGTCGCTGATAAGCTGGGTATCGATTTGATTTGGTTCGGTGTGTTGCTGGCGGTGAATATGCAAACCTCTTTCATGCACCCGCCGTTTGGTTTTGCCCTGTTCTACTTGCGCAGCGTGGCGCCCTTGAAGGCCTACTTTGACAAGCCCACGCAAAAAACCGTTGAGCCCGTCACCACCGGTCAAATCTACTGGGGTGCTGTGCCCTTTGTGTTCATTCAAATCATCATGGTGGGGCTGATCATCGCCTTCCCAGGCATCGTCTCCAGCAGCTTAGACAAAGAAGAAACCCTGAATATGGAACAGGTGCAAAACGAGATGATGAACGCCAGCCAAGGGGACCAAGACCCCAACGCTGCGCCTGCAGCAGGGAGCGAAGCACCCGCTGATGACCCCATGAAGATGATGCAAGACGCCATGGACAAGGACGCAGCTACCAAGCCCTGATCTAAAAAATCAGTCCCATAAAAAAAGCCCCGTGAGGGGCTTTTTTTTATACCTTGCCTAAGTAGTCTCGTTTACCTATCTCAACGCCGTTGTGCCTGAGGATGGCGTACACCGTCGTGACATGGAAATAAACATTGGGCATGGCGTGGTTAAGTAAAAACTGCATGCCTTTGTAGTGGGTCTCCACGTCGCCACGCTTGGTGACAATGTCTTTGTCTTCGCTGCCATCGATTTGCGCGGGGCCAAAGCCATTGATAAAAGCCATGGTTTTGGCAATGCGTTGTTTCAGGTCAGCAAAGCTCACTTCATTGTCTTCATAAGCCGGTATCTCCACACCTGCCAACCTTGCCACCACGCCTTTGGCGGTATCGCAGGCAATTTGCACCTGCCGTGTCAGAGGAAGCATATCGGGGTAAAGACGAAACTGCGTTAAAGCAGCTTCATTCCATTTCTTGCTCTCGATATGCACCAAGGCCTTGTCCAGCAGGTGGTCTAAGTTCGTCAACATATTGACGATGCGTGGCACGCTGGCCTGGTACATAGAGAGGGACATGGAATCCTTTTAGAGTTTGACGCTTTGCATGTAACGATCGAAGGTGGCTTCAGAAAAACGGAACCACAGGTTTTGGTCACGTCGGAAGGCTGAGTAGTCTGCGTAGACTTTTTTCCAGTTGGGGTTTTTGGCGCTCAATTCTTCGTATAAAGCCATGGCTTCTTTGAAACCCGCGTCCATCACGTCTTTGGGAAAGGCCAGAACCTTGGTTTTGCTCGCCACCAATTGCTTGAGTGCAATGGGGTTGCGGGCATCGTACTTGGCTTGGCATTCAATGTGCGCATAAGCTGCCGCACACTCAATAATGGCTTTATTCTCAGGAGACAAACTGTTGTAGGCCTTGTCATTGATGAAAACATCCAGCTGGGAACAACCTTCCCACCAACCGGGGTAGTAGTAAAACGGCGCCACCTTGTTGAAGCCCAATTTTTGGTCGTCATAGGGCCCGATCCACTCGGCAGCATCGATGGTGCCTTTTTCCAAGGCTTGGTAAATCTCGCCACCAGGAATGTTTTGTGGCACGCCGCCCAAGCGCTCAACGACTTTGCCCGCAAAGCCGCCCACACGGAATTTCAAGCCCTTGATGTCGGCCAAGGACTTGACTTCCTTGCGGTACCACCCCCCCATTTGCGCACCTGAATTGCCGGCGGGGAAATTGATGAAGTTGTACTGCTTGTAAAACTCACGCATGAGTTTCAAGCCATTGCCTTGGAACATCCACGCCGTCATTTGGCGGCTGTTCAAGCCAAAAGGAATGGTGCAGCCCAACGCAAAAGTTTCGTCTTTGCCAAAGAAGTAGTAAGGAGCGGTGTGCGCTACTTCTACAGTGCCATTTTGCACACCATCCACCACGCCAAACGGAGGCATCAGCTCGCCCGCTGCGTGGGAAGAAATAACAAACTTGCCGCCGCTCAGTTCGCCGACTTTTTTGACAAAGGTTTCGGCGGCACCGTAAATGGTGTCAAGCGACTTGGGAAAACTTGAAGCCAAGCGCCAACGAATAGCGGTTTGGGCGTGCACAGCGGGTGCAGTGCCAGCGGCCAGCACGCCCAAAATACCCGCGTTTTTAAGAGCAGAACGACGATCCATGCTTAAGTCTCCAAAGAGTGAATAGTTTGCGCGGCGAGTGTATCAGCCCACCAGTTTCAAACTGGGATTAACCGTAGCATCTGTGGGCTTGAGATATTGTGCAAAGCGTTGCTTGACAGAGGCTTCAATGCCTTGCGAATCAAGGCCTAAGCTGGAGAGAATCTTTTGCGGGTCGCCATGCTCGGTGAATACATCGGGTACCCCTAAACGAAGTACGGGAATGTTGATGCCTGCATCTTGTAAAGCCTCAAGGACAGCCGACCCAGCGCCACCCATGAGTGCGCCTTCTTCAATGGTGACCAAGGCCTCATGGCTGGCGGCCAAACGCAGCAAAAGTTCTGTATCCAAGGGCTTGGCCCAGCGCATATTGGCTACGCTGGTATTGAGTTTTTCTGCAGCTGACAAGGCTGGATACAACATGGTGCCAAAGGCCAACATCGCCACACCCTTGCCCTGACGGCGTATTTCCCCTTTGCCAAATGGCAGCGTGGGCAAACCAGCGCTCATGGGTGTGCCCACACCCGAGCCGCGCGGGTAGCGAACCGCCACGGTATGGTCTTGTGCGTGAGCGGTGCTGAGCAACATGCGGCATTCGTTTTCGTCCGCTGGGCAAGCGATGCTGACCTGTGGAATGCAACGAAGAAAAGGAATGTCGTACACACCCGCATGGGTGGGGCCATCCGCTCCCACAATGCCTGCGCGGTCTAGCGCCAGCACCATGGGCAGTTTTTGCAAAGCCACATCGTGGATCAGTTGGTCGTAGGCGCGTTGCAAGAAAGTGGAGTAAATAGCCACTACGGGCTTCAAACCCTCACAGGCCAAACCCGCGGCAAAAGTGAGTGCGTGTTGCTCGGCGATACCTACATCGTGGTAACGGTCAGGAAAGCGATGATGGAACTCCACCATGCCCGAGCCTTCGCGCATGGCGGGTGTGATGGCCACCAATTTGGGGTCCACCGCCGCCATGTCACATAACCACGTGCCAAACACTTGGCTGAAGGTTTGTTTAGGCGCAGTTGCTGGGGGCACCAAGCCCACCTTGGGGTCGAATTTGCCAGGACCGTGGTAGGCGATGGGGTCAATTTCAGCCAACTTATAGCCTTGGCCTTTGCGGGTGACCACGTGCAAGAACTGCGGTCCTTGCAAATGCTTGATGTTTTCCAGTGTGGGAATCAGTGAGTCGAGGTCGTGACCGTCAATGGGACCGATGTAGTTAAAGCCAAACTTTTCGAACAAAGTCGCGGGCACCACCATGCCTTTGGCTTGCTGTTCAAAACGGCGAGCCAAGTCAAACAGCGGGGGCGCATTTTTCAAGACTTGCTTGCCCACCTCTTTGGCAGCCGAGTAAAAACGCCCGCTCATGAGTTGCGCCAAATAGCGGTTGAGTGCACCCACGGGGGGGCTGATGGACATGTCGTTGTCGTTGAGGATAACCAACAGATTGGTGTCAGACACTCCTGCGTTGTTGAGCGCTTCAAAGGCCATGCCCGCGGTCATGGAGCCATCGCCAATGATGGCCACACAGCGGCGCTGCTCGCCTTTTTGCTTGGCCGCCAAAGCCATGCCCAATGCGGCAGAAATACTGGTGGAGGAATGCGCTGTGCCAAAAGCATCAAATTCGCTTTCGTCGCGCTTAGGAAAGCCTGCCAAGCCATCAAGTTGCCGCAAGGTGTGCATTTGGTCGCGTCGACCGGTGAGAATTTTGTGCGGATAGGTTTGGTGACCCACGTCCCACACCAAACGGTCATGGGGGGTATTGAAGACGTAATGCAGCGCCACCGTGAGTTCTACCGTGCCCAAATTGGAGCTGAGGTGGCCGCCGGTTTTTGCGACACTTTCAAGCACAAATGAGCGAAGCTCGTCTGCCAGCGGACGCAGCTGTGCAGTGGACATACGTCGCAAGTCTGCGGGTGAATTGATATTTTTTAACAATGAACTCATCTGCCTGCCTCTTTAGCCAACCGTGCGCTGCCTTTAATGTAATCCCAAGCCACTTGAATGTGTCAATTAAAGTTGACGCCTAAGGGTATTCACTAGGGTGCTTTTGCCATGAAAAAACCCCACAACACTTTCGCATTGTGGGGCCAGCTGTGCCGGTTAAGGGTCAGTTTAGCTTAAGGCATGACCTTGTGCATTCACGTACAAAGCGTAAATGGAGGTAGAGCCAGTCATGAACAAACGGTTGCGCTTGGTGCCGCCGAAAGTCAGGTTGGCAATCACTTCGGGGGTGTGCAAGAAAGCCAACATCGTGCCATCGGGGTGATGGACACGAACGCCGTTGGTTTCCATGCCGCCCCAGCCCCAGCCGCACCAAACATTGCCATCGGTGTCACAACGGATACCGTCGGTGAAACCAGGTGCAAAGTCGGCGAAGATTTTGGGATTGCTGAGTTTTTGGTCTTTCACATCAAACACGATGATGTTGGCAGGGTTGCCAGGACCGTCGGTCGCGCCAGTGTCAACCACGTAGCATTTCTTGAAGTCGGGGGAGAAGCAAATGCCGTTGGGACGACGCATGGGGCCTTCGGCCGCCACGGTGACCTTGCCATCGGGAGCGATGCGGTACACGCGGGTGGGCAATTCGAACTCTGCCTTGTGGCCTTCATAGGGACCCATGATGCCGTAGCCAGGGTCTGTGAAGTAGATGGAGCCATCAGGTGTGGTGGCTGCATCGTTAGGCGCATTGAGTTTTTTACCGCCAAAGCTGTCGCACAAAATAGTCCATGTGCCGTCATAGTTGCGACGACGAACGCGACGTGTGTCGTGTTCCATAGCGATCAAACGGCCCTGAATGTCACGTGAATGGCCATTGGAGTAGCCAGAATCTGATTGGAAAGTGCTGACAGCGCCGTTTTCTTCGTTCCAACGCAAAACGCGGTTGTTAGGAATATCGCTCCACAGCAAACAGCCCCAGTCGCCCATCCACACAGGGCCTTCACACCACAGTGCGGCGTCGTGGCCTTGACCGTGCCAAATGCGCTGCAGTGTTGAATTACCTTGACGGCCGCTGAAGCGCTTATCCAACACTTCAAAAGCTGGCTCAGGGTAGGTGACGGGGTGGTTGCCTGTCCAGTCACGGCCCTGATGGAATTTGTCATTGGCGCTGGCAGTGACAGTGGCTGTCGCAGCGGCCACGCCGGCAGCGGCACTGGCCAAAAAACCACGACGGGCCAAGCTCAAGGGCTTGGCAGACGCGCTTTGGGCTTCAGCGGTTACTGCGGGGTTTGAGTTTTTATCCATGCTGTCTCCTCAGGGGTTAAAAAAAAAGGTCAGATCTGATACTCGGACTTAAAACTTAATTCAACAATTAGCGTAAACCCCTTAAATTCATAAGTTTATTTTTTTAGTCAAGTATTTTGTTTTGGGAAAGAAAAAACCCCTGAGGCGTCAGCAACAGGGGTTTTGATGGAGGGCTAACCAGCAGCCCAGAGAAAAGCGGTTTATTTGGCAGCGTAGGCGTTACACCAGCCAGCAGTAGCGACTTGCTTACCTGCAAACAAGGGGCAATTACCAGCTTTGTCACCGGCTTTGGCTTGGAACAAAGCGCAGTTGCCGCAGTTTTGGCTGGCCTTGTGGGTGGGAAATTTCTTAGCGTCAACTTTGGTGGTGTCTGCTTTGTAACCCAGGGCGGCTGCTTGGGGGTCGGATTCGGCAACCATGGTGCTGGCCATGGCAAAACCGCCTGCCAACAATGCGGCGCTACCAGCGCTGACTTGGATCATGAATTCGCGACGACGGGTCATAAAAATCTCCGATAAAAAGTTACCCCGAGGGGAGAAAATAAAGCCGTGATTCTCACTCAGCTTTAAGGTTTAAACAAAACGCGGTCCCCATACCCTAGGTTGACACTGGGATAAACCATTGCAAAGCCTGCACAAAGGGACCATTCAGGATGACGGTGTCATGGTTGAGCACCCCTGCAGCTGAAACCCATACTAAATAAGGAACAACCAGCAAGGATGCCCAGCGGGATTCACGCCAGAGCCCCTGAATCAGCCAAATAATGCTCAGCCAAAGGAAAAGCCACTCCCACATCGCCCAATCGGGTCGATGCAAATGGAAGTACAAAAAGCTCCACAAAATATTCAG
The DNA here is from genome assembly GCA_945882755.1 of Bordetella parapertussis. Classification (GTDB taxonomy): domain Bacteria; phylum Pseudomonadota; class Gammaproteobacteria; order Burkholderiales; family Burkholderiaceae_C; genus Limnohabitans. The sequence goes on from CAMCWS010000003.1 coordinate 38,858, forward strand.
AGCTCCGTTGTAAAGGTAAAGCCCAACCACCTTGCTGCGCCGGGCCAAAGTAGGTGCCTGGTGCCACGCCAACCAAGCGCTGATGGCACAAAGGGTGAATATCGAAGACCAAATAGCGCCAAAAGCAGCGTCTGGCGGTTTCCATGCAGGGTGCTTGAGCTGGTAGTACCAAGGACCCAAATCAGTCAGGGCATTGCCAATACCGGCAATTCCAAAACTGAGGGCAAAGCACAAGGCCAAACTGCGCCACTGTCTTCTCCAATGCGGCCAACCCACATTGGCTGGGGGGATGTTTTGAATATCGTTTGTCACTGAATAAGCCTGCTCAAAGATAAAAAGTCTAAATCTAGGGTTTTCCCGAATGCTCACCCGCCCAAAACAACCATAATGTCAACCTTAATTGACACTAAACCTGTCAATCCCATTTAACGCCAAACTTCTCCGCGAGCACACTGCATGACGGTCAACCTCAAGCAAGGCACACAGCAAGACATCAGCACCCGCGTGGTGATTGTCACCATGGACACCCACCTCAACAGTGCGGTAGACCGAGCACGTGTGGGCTTGAAACGATTGCTGCCACAGTTGAGCTTGACCATCCATTCAGCCTCAGAGTTTGCCACCAGTCCCCAACACCTGACGCGTTGTCGCGAAGATATCGCCCAAGGCGACGTGATTATCGTCACCATGCTGTTCATGGAAGACCATTTCCTGCCTATCTTGGCCGATCTGCAAGCGCGGCGCGATCACTGCAGCGCCATGGTTTGTGCCATGTCAGCGGGCGAAGTGGTCAAGCTCACCCGCTTGGGCAAACTCGACATGTCCAAACCCGCCAGCGGCCCCATGGCGTTTTTGAAAAAAATGCGCGGCAACCCCAAAGACGACAGCGAAAAAGCCGCCGCCGGTGCCAAGCAAATGAAGATGCTGCGACGCATTCCCCAAATGCTGCGCTTCATCCCTGGCACAGCGCAAGACCTGCGAGCCTACTTTCTGACCCTGCAATATTGGCTGGGCGGTTCGCAAGAAAATATCCAAGGCATGGTGCATTACTTAGCGGACCGATACGCCACCTCGGACAAAGGGCGCAGCAAAAACAAGGTCTTGCCGCCCGTCGAGTACCCCGAGGTAGGCATTTACCACCCGCGCATGAAGTCGCGTTTGTCGGACCAGTTGACAGATTTGCCCACGGTGGTCTCCCCTGACAAAGCAAGGGGGCGAGTGGGTCTTATTCTGCTTCGCTCCTACTTGATAGCGGGCAACGCACAGCACTACGACGCAGTCATCGCCGCCATGGAAGTCCAAGGCCTGAATGTGGTGCCGGTATTTGCATCGGGCTTGGATTCACGCCCTGCCATTGATGCGTATTTTTTGAAAAACGACCAAACCACGGTGGACGCGGTGGTATCCCTCACCGGCTTTTCGCTGGTCGGTGGTCCCGCCTACAACGATGCCCATGCCGCCGAAGCCATTTTGGCCAAGCTCGATGTGCCCTATATCGCAGCGCATCCGGTGGAATTCCAAACCTTGGACCAATGGGGCGGTTCCGACCGCGGTCTGTTGCCCGTCGAATCCACCATCATGATCGCCATTCCCGAGCTTGACGGCTCGACCGTTCCCATGGTGTACGGCGGACGCCCCGGCGCGGATGGCGTGACCTGCACTGGTTGCCAACAACGCTGCACCTTCACCAAAGACCACAAGCAGCAAGACATGTTCACTTGCACTGAGCGCACCGCCATGCTGTCAGCGCGGGTGGGCAAATTGGTGGATTTGCGACGCTCCGAACGTGCCCAGCGCAAAGTCGCCATGGTCATCTTCAACTTCCCACCCAACTCGGGCAACACCGGCACCGCTGCTTATTTGGCGGTGTTCGAGTCTTTGTTCAACACCATGGTGGAGATGAAGGCGCAGGGCTACAGCGTGGACCTGCCCGAGAGCGTGGACGCTTTGCGCGATGGCATTTTGTATGGCAACGCCAAGCAGTACGGCGCCGACGCCAATGTGCACACCCTCATTCCTGCCGAGCAACACATTCGGCGCGAAAAGTGGCTGTCTGAAATTGAAGCGCAGTGGGGGCCAGCGCCCGGCAAACAGCTGACCAACGGCCAATCTATCTTCATCATGGGACAGCAATACGGCAACCTCTTGGTAGCCGTGCAACCCTCCTTCGGCTACGAAGGCGACCCCATGCGTTTGTTGTTCGAAAAAGGTTTTGCACCCACCCACGCGTTTTCGGCGTTTTACCGCTACCTGAAAGAAGATTTCAATGCCAACGCGGTGTTGCACTTTGGCACCCACGGCGCTTTGGAGTTCATGCCCGGCAAACAAAACGGCATGTCCGCGCTGTGCTGGCCAGACCGCATGATTGGCGAGCTGCCCAATTTTTACCTCTACGCCTCCAACAACCCCTCTGAAGGTGCCATCGCCAAGCGACGCGCTGCCGCCACGCTGATCAGCTACCTCACGCCGCCTGTGGCTGAGTCGGGTTTGTATGCAGGTCTTGCAGACTTGAAAGCGTCCATCGACCGTTGGCGCAGCTTGGACCTCGATCAAGAACACGAGCGAGGTGAACTGATGGGCTTGGTGCAAGCCCAAGCAGCCGAACTCGACTTGGTCAGCATGGAGCCCGCTTGGACTTTGGCGGCGAATGCGCCCTTTGAAGTGAGCGCCGCCAAACGCATCCAAAAATTGGGTGAGCAAATTTTGGAACTGGAATACACCTTGATTCCCCACGGCTTGCATGTGGTGGGCAAAGCGCCGACTGACAGCGAGCGGGTGGACATGCTCATGGCCATGGCCGAAGCCAGCTACGAGGCTAAACCTACACGCGCAGCGGTTGAAGCCTTGGTGGCAGGTACCACCCCTGCCAAAGCCTTGTCGCAAAGCGGGTTGGCGGGCCAAGACGCCCATGCCGCTTTGTTTGACAAACTGGCCGACGCCAACCGCATGATGCTGATGGACAGCGAACTCAATGGCTTGATCGCTGCCATGGACGCTCGCTACATACGCCCAGCACCTGGGGGCGACATCATGCGCACGCCCGAGGTCTTGCCCACGGGGCGCAACCTGCATGGCTTTGACCCCTTCCGCATTCCCAGCGCATACGCGGTGAAAGACGGTGCGGTGCAAGCCGACAAACTCATCGCCCGCTACCAACAAGACGGCAACCCCCTGCCCGAATCGGTCGCCATGGTGCTGTGGGGCAGCGACAACTTGAAAACCGAGGGCAGCCAAATCGCTCAGGTACTGCGTCTGTACGGCGCCAAACCGCGCTTTGACAGCTATGGCCGCTTGGTCGGTGCCAGCCTGATTCCGCTGGCGGAGTTGGGTCGCCCTCGTATCGACGTGGTGGTGACTTTGTCGGGCATCTTCCGCGACCTGATGCCCTTGCAGATCAAACTCATCGCCGAAGCTGCCTTGCTGGCAGCCCAAGCCGACGAATCGCCCGAAGACAATTTTGTGCGCAAACACGCTTTGGCCTACCAAGCCGAACACGGCTGCGACCTTGAAACCGCAGCGCTGCGGGTGTTTGGCAACGCCGACGGCGCTTACGGTTCCAATGTGAATAACTTGGTGGAAAACGGTGGCTGGGAAGACGAGGACGAACTCGCCAAGACCTACAGCCAACGCAAGGGCTTTGCCTATGGCGTGAGTGGCAAACCCACGCAGCACAACGGTTTGCTGAAAAGCGCCTTGGCCGATGTGCAACTCACCTACCAAAACCTCGACTCGGTGGAACTGGGCGTGACCACCGTGGACAACTATTTCGATACCTTGGGTGGCATCACCCGCGCGGTGCGTCAAGCCAAGGGCGGCGTGGACACGCCGGTCTATATCGGCGACCAAACTCGAGGTGACGGCTTGGTACGCAGCTTGTCCGAACAAGTATCGCTGGAGACCCGCACCCGTATGCTCAACCCCAAGTGGTACGAAGGCATGTTGGCGCATGGCTATGAGGGTGTGCGCCAAATCGAGGTGCACATCACCAACACCATGGGATGGTCGGCCACCACAGGACAGGTACAGCCTTGGGTGTACAAGCAGTTGACCGAGACCTTTGTGCTCAACCCCGAGATGCGTGACCGCATGGCACGCCTCAACCCCACCGCTTCTGCACGTTTGGCTAACCGCCTCATAGAAGCCTCGGACCGCGCCTACTGGCAGCCCGATGCCGACATGATGGACCGCTTGCGCCAAGCCAGCGAAGAGCTGGAAGACCGCTTGGAAGGCGTTTTTGAAAGCAGCGCTAGCTAACGCCTCACTATGTCTGCGGTGCCCCCAGCGGCGCATTGCTTAAGATCACGCCATGGCTACTCCCTTCCCCTTCTCCGCCATCGTCGGCCAAGACGAGATGAAACTCGCCATCCAAATTGTGGCCATCGATCCCAAGGTCGGCGGCATCTTGGCGCTGGGTGACCGTGGCACTGGAAAATCCACTGCGGTGCGGGCTTTGGCCGATTTGCTTCCTCCTTTGCAAGTGGTGGTGGGATGCCGCTATGGCTGCGACCCCGCCAGCAACAGCGCCACCTGCAGCGACTGCGCCAGCCTGAAAGTGGCTGGCAAACGCCCCAAAACCGAAACCCGCCCGGTACCCGTGGTCGATTTGCCACTGGGTGCCAGCGAAGACCGCGTGGTCGGTGCTCTCGATTTAGAAAAAGCCTTGAGCCAAGGCGTGAAAGCGTTTTCACCGGGCTTGTTGGCACAGGCCAACCGTGGTTTTTTGTACATCGACGAGGTCAATTTGCTAGAGGACCATTTGGTCGATTTGCTGATTGACGTGGCGGCCTCGGGCGAAAACGTGGTCGAGCGTGAAGGCCTGTCGGTGCGCCACCCCGCCCGCTTTGTGTTGGTGGGCAGCGGCAACCCTGAAGAAGGCGAACTGCGTCCCCAGTTGTTGGACCGTTTTGGTTTATCGGTAGAGGTACGCACACCGCAAGACATCGACCAACGCATCGCCGTCATCAAACGCCGCGACGCCTTCGAGCGTGACCCGCAAGGTTTTCGTGACGAATGGGCTGCGCAAAACAACAGCTTGCGCGAACACATTGTGAAAGCCCGCAAGCTACTTGACAAAGTCAAGGTAGGCGACGACTTGCTGCGCTTGTGCGCACAGTTGTGCCAATCACTGGGCACCGATGGCTTACGCGCCGAACTTACCCTGATGCGGGCTTGCCGTTCACTGGCCGCGATGCAAGGCCACAAAGCCGCCACCCCCGCGCATTTGCGCACCGTGGCTCCCATGGCACTGCGCCACCGACTGCGCCGCAATCCCTTGGACGACACAGGTTCTGGCACCCGCGTTGATCGTGCCCTTGCCGAGGTGCTGGGCACGTGAACCTGGCTTGGGACGACGCGCTGTGGGCGCTGGCGGCCCTGCACATCGACCCCATGGGTTTGCGCGGCATTTGGCTGCGAGCCCCCCACGGTCCGGTGCGTGACGAGTGGTTGTCCATGCTGCACCATCTGCGCCCAGAGGTGCGGCGTCTGCCCAACAACATCGACAGCGAACGCCTTTTGGGAGGCTTGGATTTAAGCGCCACCTTGAAAAGTGGCCGCCCCATCACCCAAGCCGGTTTGCTGGCGCAGTCTGACCAGTCTCTTTTGCTGGCCCCCATGGCCGAGCGCATGGCCCATGAAGCGGCGGCGATTTTGGCGCAGGTGCTCGATAACGGCCGCGTCACGCCCCACGGCGGCGGTGACACCCAAGACGCAAGGCTGGGCCTGATCGCCTTGGACGAAGCCTTGGAAGACGAACCGCCCATGGCCGAGGCCTTGCAAGAACGTCTGGGCATCTGGCTGGACTTGCGCCACCTGGGGCGGACAGAAGAAGCCAGCGACGAGGTGCTGGGGCTGATGGGGGTGCTCTGTAGCCCTGACGGCGAGGCTGAGGAAGAGCGCCAAGCGGTGTTACGACGTTTGCGCACACTGCGCTTGAATGATCAGCAAATACAGGCCATCACCCAGATGGCGCAGGCCATGGGCATCGCCAGTTTGCGGGGTCCCTTGGCCTGTGTACGCTTGGCCTGTGTGCTGGCGGCGTTGCGTGACAGCGATGCGGTTGAAGACCATGACTTGGGCCGCGCAGCCCGTTTGTGCCTGACGCCACGTGCCACCCAGATGCCCGCTCCGCCCGAGCAAGAAGCGCCGCCTGAGCCTCCTCCCGAACCGCCAGAAGAAGCGCCGTCAGAAGACGAACCAGCTCCCGAGCCACCGCCTGCTGAACCCGAGCCGCCCGAGAATCCACCTGATACGCCTGAAGAAGAAACACCGCCGCAAGACATGGGCGAGTTGCTATTGGAAGCCGCCTTGGCCACCTTGCCACCCGATGTGCTGGCGCAGTTGGCGCAAAACAGTGCCACGCGTATCCAAGGTGGCGGCCAAAGCCGCAGTGGCGCGATTAGGAAAAGCCGCAGCCGTGGCTCGCCCCTGCCGCCCCGCCCAGGCTTGCCGCGCCAAGGCGCACGTTTGCATGTGCTGGCCACCTTGGGACACGCCGCGCCACGACAAAAGCTTCGTGTGCCTGTGGTGTTGGCGCAGGGTCAAGCAAGCCCCTTGGCGATTCGTGCCGAAGACTTCCACATCCACCGCTTTGCCGAGCGAACCCAAACCTGTTTGATCTTCGCCATCGACGCCTCGGGTTCGGCGGCGCTACACCGCTTGGCCGAGGCCAAGGGTGCGGTCGAGTTACTGCTGGCACAGTCGTATGCGCGGCGCGATCAGGTCTGCGTAGTGGGTTTTCGCGGCACCCATGCCGAGGTGTTGCTGCCCCCCACCAAGTCACTGGTGCGGGCCAAGCGCAGCTTGGCTGGCCTGCCTGGTGGCGGCGGCACACCCCTACCCCATGCGTTGCAACTGTCGCTGGAACTCGCCTTGCAGCAACGCCGCTTGGGCGTGACGCCCAGTCTGGTGATGCTGTGCGATGGCCGCGCCAATGTCAGCCTGCAAGGCAGTGGGGGACGCTCGCAGGCCTTGCAAGAATCGCTTTCCTTGGCGCAAGCGTGGCGCTCTTACGGTTTGCAAAGCATTTGGATAGACACCTCGGCCCGCCCCGAACCGCAAGCAGAGCAAATTGCACTGGCGATGGGCGCCCACTATGTGCCCTTGCCACAAGCCAATAGCCAGCGCATGGCACAAGTGGTGCAAGCCGCTACCCGTCACAGCGAGCCTGCCTCCCGTCACAGCGAGCCCGCCTCCCGTCACAGCGAGCCCGCGAGGGCGAAGCTGTCCACCTAGACGTTCAAGCATGGACTGGCAAGCGCATCGCCACGATTGGCCCCACGCTGAACGTAGCCGGTTTGTAGAAGCCGGGGGGGTGCGCTGGCATGTGCAACAAGCGGGCCACCAAGGGCCCAAGGTCTTGCTCATCCACGGCACCGGCGCATCGAGCCACACATGGCGGGATTTGCTCTGGCCTTTAGCCCAACACGCACAGGTGTCGGTGGTCGATCTGCCTGGCCATGGCTTCAGTTCGCTGGCG
>CAMCWS010000004.1 GCA_945882755.1 Bordetella parapertussis
TGCGATTTGCTCACCATCGCCCCTGAGTTGCTGGCGCAGTTGCAGGCGCAGACCGCGCCGCTCTCAGCCAGCCTCAGTGTGGCGCAAGCGCAAGCAACGCCCATCGAAAGGTTGACGCTGAACGAAGCGCAGTTTCGTTTTGCTTTGAATGAAGACGCCATGGCCAGTGACAAGTTAGCCGAGGGCATTCGCGCTTTTTGCGCCGATGCGCGAAAACTGGATGCGCTGATGCAAGCCTAAAGCGGCATCATGGCGAGTTGGATGACGTCATTGCGAAGCCCGAAGGGCTGAAGCAATCTCTTTATGCATATTGGTCCACCGCCACGCCCTTGTCAAAGCGAACAGGCGGGTGCTTCACGCGGCGCGGTTCTTGGCGCTGGCAAGCGGCTGGCATGGCGTGCTGAGGTCCCCAAGCAAAACCCAACACGCAGCCGTCGTCTTGCCGGCCGGGCGTTTTGATGGTCTGTAAAGACCGGATTTCCTTGAGTACGATGGGTCTCATCAATGTACGATGCGAATTAAAGTACTCAAATATTAATCGATAAACGCCTTTAATTAGTAATTAAATAGTTAATTTTTGTAATTTTGTGTATTTTTATCGACACAAAGTATTCATTTTTTGTTTAATTTCGCACATGGGTCTTCTCTTGCTTGCAGTGGCGTGAGCCACACATAGTCCGCTTGAGGCGCCAATTCAGCCAAAAATGCCTGTTTTTCTGAATTGGGCCGTGAATTGTCCCATTCCATGAACAGCACACTCACGCTGCGCAACTGGGGTACAGCTTTGTTCACAACAAAAGGCACACCCAAGTGCTTCCAAGCATGCCCATTGCCAGCCAACACAATGCTCGGCAGGTGTGCGAGTGCAACTTCGGCCATGGCAGCATCTCGTCCGCGTTGCACCGCGGCCATGCCATCGAACATGCTGGCAGGCATGGCGCCACAGTGCCCTTGGTCGATTTCCTCATTCATGGCTTTGCGTTGTTGTTCGTCAAAGGGCGTTTTCGCTAGCAGCGTGCGTACCGCTTCAGGCAGGCTTTGACCGCGTGTTTTGAACACTTCTTTGATGGATTCGCCGGGCAAATTGCCACCCACCAGCGGCATCTGCATTGCAGTGACCGCTTCAAACAAGGGTTGGTGCAAAGGCCAGCCCCAGCCCTTATCGTCAAACCCAGCGGCTTGCAAGTTTGTCAATAACTCGGACTCGGGTTTAAAACCTTGGCGCCAATTGAGGTGTTCAGCCACCACGGTTTTACTTGCAGCAGGTAATTGGCGCAGCAATTCGCCACGCAGTTGGTGGTGGCGCGGGTTGTCATGAACTTCACCCAGCACAGCGACATCCGAAACCCTAACTGCTTGCACCAATTGCACCATGCTGACGGGTGCCATGTCCGACATCCGCACAATGGATCCCGTCACAGCTAGTGGGTCCAAGCCCCAAGCAGTAGGAAAGAAAAGCAGGCAGCCCAAGCCGCACAAGGCCAAGCTAAGGTGTTTTTTGAGCAGCAGCCAAATTGGCGGGAACGGTGGAAGTCTCATAAATGATGTCTTTGGCAAGTTCGGGGTAGTCGGGCAACATGCTGACACCATACATCGGTTTGTATGCCCCTTTGTGGCAGGTGGCACAACCCACTTTGGGGTAATCGCCTTCTTCACTTAAGCGGTAGGGGGGGAACAAGGGCGCCAATTCGGTGAGGTAATTGGCGTTGATATCGCGCACCATGCGTATGCCGTGCCAAGCCGTGACACGTTGTGGGGTGCTGACATTCCAGTCACCCATGGCGCGGGTGTTGTGGCAATAGGTGCAATTGACGCCCAGCGAAGTAGACATATACATCATCAGCCCGTAGCTGTGCTCTGCTTGTTTGATGGAGCGGCGGTTTTCACCCGCCAACGCCTGGGTTCCCTGCACGCGAATGTTGAAGTCGCCATTGACCAAGTATGTGCTCAAGGGATTAAACGGCAAGGAGGAGTTAGCCACTTCCGACATGGTGGGCGTGTTTTGCCCCGCTTTGTCACCCAGCATATTGCCTTGTGAATGCGGCAAACCTGGGTTATTGAACCAGTCGCCGCTGGGCACGGCTTGTCCTCGGTGGCAGGTCCAGCAGGTCACACCCGTGTCTTTAATATGGGTTTTCCACTGGTTGTTTAAGTTGCGCGTCATTTGCAACATGCGCCTTGCCACCACTTTGGTGTATTTCTCGTCAGAGGCCAGGTTTTTGGTGTTGTGGCAGTACTTGCAACCCTCATCAGGCGCTACCCAAGTGGTCATGGCGGCCATCAGACGAGAAAACTCCAGGGCCGAGAGGTCATTCAAGACCTGGACGTTTTCATACAGGTCCTTGAGTTGGGGACCATCAGGTTCGGGCGGATCGACTGGTTCAGGCTCGGGTATTTCGTGAATGGCTGCGTTGGCAGCCAGCACACTGGGTTGGTAAATTTGCAGCATGCTGGTGCCTCGGTAACCGCGCTGTACCGATGTAGGCCCCTCGCAAGCGGTCAACAAAAAGACCATGCTGATCCAAAAACAAGAACGCAGGGGAATACCAATTAGAGAACAAGCTTTGCCGAGACGATTAAACATGGATACCCCCTGCGGATTAGCGTCCGAGTGAAAACAAGAGAATTCAAAAAGAGACTGTATGTCATGATAAGTTGACACTTTATATAGTCAATATGTAATTAATGAATCTAAATTGTTTATTTATATAGGGGTTAACTAAAAATTCAATATCATGGCAACCCCCTGCCGCTGAGGGTCACCACTGGGGGTCTGCCTTCAGGCGGCAGCTTTGTTCAACTTGAAGTTTTTGCACCAACCGGCAGCGGGAACAATGCGACCGCCGTAAAAAGAGCATTCCCCCTCATTGGCATTGCCTTCGTAGAGTTGGCATCTGCTGCAATATTGCTCAGTGGTGTGTCGTGGATAACGGGTTTTATCTACGTTTTTGGTCTCCAATTTGAAACCCATAGACTTAGGGTATGAATCTGCTTCCGAGAGTCTTTCACCAGGCGCAGCCGCTTTCATTTTCTTATCTGATGCAGATACCTGAGTGGCTAAAGTAACGCTTGAGAGAGCGGCTGAATGAATCAAAAAGATGCGTCGATTGAAATTTTTCATTGGGATGGATAAGTGAGGGTCAGTGAAGTTTCCGAACCAATCGCACAAAATGCGACTCTTCGGGATGATTTAAAGAAACACCAGAGAAACCAAAATCCATGGTGAAAACATGTGGATCAAAGTCATTCACGATGCGTGTGTAGCGGCTCCAAAAAACACCAGGGGGAAAGTTTGGGAACAATTCCAACCTGACGCGTGGATTGCGGCAGTGCTTTTCGGCAATGAAAGCCAAATCTTTGAGATGAGGTAACTTCCAGTCATTGAAGCCATCAAGACTTTGCCGATTCAAATCGTTAACAGTGCTGATAGCCTGAAAATACGTCATGGTTTCAGCCTTGCCAACGCATTGCTGATTTACCCAAGTTTGTCCAATCGCACACCTTTGCCACTGCAAGCGTGCTTGGTAATCAAAGACCCAGCCTCGTTCATCTGCCTGAATATGCAAAGGAATTTCAGTGAGTGGTTGATCACAGATCTGCTGCGCAAAAACCAAGTTGCCCCAAAAAAGTAATGATGTCCAAAAAGCATTGAACGCGAATGTACAAAAAACTTTGATGAGGTTCTTGGTAGGGTGCAAAGTAATGAACGTTGGGCGTTACTTGGTGTCAAACCCAATGCCAGAGGGCTTGCTAGGGAAACCTTTACCGTGATCAACTTTGATCGGTTTGGTTTGCCGACTTGCAAGACCCGGTTCAATGGGTAATCCGCGGTGAAGATTGAAGGCGTAGGCTTCAATGGCAAGCATTTCAGGTCCGCCTACATCCAATACCTTGCCACCTTGGGGATTTTGGATACACCAATTAACCATTTCACGCCAAGTGACCACTCTATCGAAGGCGGTGTGGTATTTGGGGAAAGTTTGAGGGTTTGACGCTGCGGCATCTGGATGACAGTTGCCACAAGCCAAGCCGTTGTTTTGCATCGTTGGGTTACTGCCGTGCCATAAGTTATAGCCCTCTTCTACTGCGACAAGAAGCTTTTTTTCTTGTGCTTTGAGTTCCTCTTTGGTGAAAGGCTCTCTCGCGCTTGCTTGAAAATACACCGCTGATGTTGCAATCGTTAACAGGATGGAACCAGTCAAAGATTTGAGGATATTTTTTGTTTTCATGAATGAAACGCCTCCTTTTATGGGTTAACTGAAAAGCGACCCGCAAAGCTGTGGGCCGCATACCGACAATGTGATTAGATTTTTATTCCGTTCTTGAGGAATGGCGTCAGTGAGTCAGCGAAAGGCAAGTGCTGTGCTTTGCCGCCGCTTGGACCGAATGAAGCTTGCAAAGTTCCCATGCCGTCTTGTTCGTTGCCTGGGTCAGCACGGTATTGCTGGCTTTCAGGGTACTTAACATTGACAGGTGGATAAGGCCATGGCCATGAAGTGCTCATGGCACCAATGGAAGTCATGTTGCCGATCTTGTTGTAAATGGTTTGATGGACATGGCCGTGGAACGATGTCACATTCACAAACTTAGACAAAATCTTGCGAATTTCTGGTGCGTCAGAAGTTTGGAAATTCCAACGGGGGTAGTAGTCCCACAGCGGTGAATGGCTGAAGGTAACAACCGGTGTGTCTGGTGACAATTTAGCCACATCCTTTTTCAGCCATTCCAATTGTTCAGCTTGGATTCCCCACAGGCCGCCAATGGGGCCTTCGAGCATTTCCATGGCTTCCATGCGCTGCTTGTTGGTCAGACCCTTGTCGGTCCAGAAGTCCTTGACCAAAATTGAGTTGAAGCCGATGAAATGGACGCCTTTGTGATCAAAAGACCAGAAGTCCCGACCAAACATGCCTTTCCAAGCTGCACCCATGTCCAGGTACCAGTCGTGTTCGCCAGGAATGACCATCATTTTGGGTTTCAGATTGGCCAAGATTTTTTTACCCTTGGCCAATTGGTCCTCTGTGCCGTTTTGGGCAATGTCGCCGCCGTAGAGCACAAAGTCAGGTTGAATTTCTAATGCATTGACCTGAGCGACAGCATCTTCAAGTTGCAAGTCGAATTTGTGACCGTCCTGACTGTACAAATGCGAGTCACTGATCATGGCCATTCTGAAAGGTGTCACCTTTTTGGATCCGGCGTGGACCAAATCGATAACACCTAGGTTGATGCCGGCCGCGCTCGCGACCAAGGTCGATAAACCGGCTTTGCCCGTGAGGCCTAAAAAATCTCGTCTGCTGTGTCCGTTGCGTGTGTCCATGTTGTCTCCAAAGGTGAAAAATTCCTTTTGTCCTGAGGTGTTTGCACTAAAGGGGTAAGGAGGGATATGCATGGTAGATACAAACAAAGAAATAATAAAATTAATTATTTAACACCTTAATATCCAAAAAATAAATATCATTTGCCCTAAATAACGCTATAAGAAGCACTATGTCCCTTCAAAAATCATCAAATATCAAGCACTTGCTCACTTTCCAAAAAGTAGCCCGTTCTGGCAATGTCAGCGTGGCAGCCACCGAGCTTTTTTTGAGTCAATCAGCTACCTCCATTCAACTGGCCAACCTTGAAGCCGCTGTTGGCACAAAGTTGATCAGCCGCGCCGGTCGCGGCGTTCGGCTCACAGACGCGGGACAAAAATTATTGGTTTTGAGCGAGCGAATGTTGACCTTGTGGCAAGAAATCAGCGATGAAATGGAGTCGTATTTAGGCGACTTTTCAGGCACTTTGCGCATAGGCGCGGTGACCACCGCGGAATATTGGTTGCCGCATGTGTTGGTCAATTTTGTGAATTCGCACCCCAGCGTCAAACTGAAATTACAAGTGGCCAACAAAGAGGAGATTGTGCGCAGCATGGCCGCTGATGAAATCGATTTGGCGGTGATGGGAAACCCTCCCGAGGACATCAAGGTGATGGCCCAAAGTTTTGCCAATAACCCGACGGCCTTTTTGGCCTCGCCTCATCACCCTTTGATGAAGAACCCGCAAGTCAGCATGGAGATGCTGGCCAATGCGCGGATGTTGGTGCGGGAAAAGGGCTCAGGTGCGCGAGCATCGTTGGAGCATATTTTCAAAGCTGAAGGCTTGAAGCTTCAAATTGGATCTGAACTCTCAAGCAATGAGTCCATCAAACAAATGTGCATTGCTGGCTTGGCGCCAGCCTACTTGTCTTTACATTCATGTGCGCTTGAAATACGTGCTGGCTTGCTGGCGGTGGTACCCATGCCGAACAACCCCTTGAATCGACGCTGGTTTGTGGTTCACACACAAAGCAAGGCGCTTTCGCGGGTGGCATCCGTGTTCATGGCGCATTTAATTGAGCAGGGCGAAAAAGAAATTGACCAGCAGCTGCAGCAAATCTCTCAAATGCCTTTGGAGAGCTTGGCTGGGTGGCGCATCCCATCATCCGTAACAGTTTTGTCTTGAGTTACTGCTTAAGGGTTATGGGAGGCATCTTTGAGCAATATGCAACGGCTGAACTCGGAAAAATCATCCAGATGAAGCTTGATGATATTGAGCAAGATGGGCAGTTGCAGCGCTTGGTATTCGTGAACAGCGATATTTCTAAATCCAACCATTCGCTTCATGGCATTGGCCCGCGCCTCATCTATCCAACCCGATTGCGCCAATAAAGTGAAGATATCGCGTGCGCTTTGGGGCAAACCCAAAGACTCGCGGCGAATGATATGTTGACCCATGTCCAGACAAGCTTCGCAAGCGCGTTGGATATTGAGGATGGCGGCATCTTGACGTGAGAAATTTGTCGTAAAGCTTTGAGAGTCAGCTTCATACTCTTCACGAGCGCGGGCAACACAGCGCTCAATAGAGGCCGCTTTATTCAACACCACATCATCGGCCATGAACAGCGCCTCGCTTTTGCACGTCAAGAATCAGTGCTTGGCGCATTTGATCAAGATAAATTTTTTCATTCAACATCGCCGCTTCAAACAGCCCAGCGCGGACATCTTTGGCCCATAAACGTTGGCCTCGCGTGAGGATTTGGTTTTGCATCACTGTGCTGGCGGCACGAAAATCTAACAGGTCAACATGGCAATGCGTGATGTCAGCCAATTCACCGGCCAATTCAAATAATGTGACGGGGTCGGAATAGGTCTCGACGAGAAGGGCCAAATCAAGGTCGCTGTTGGTATGGGCCAGAGTTCCCGCGTTTTCAAAACGGCTGCCAAATGCGTAAACAGCCATAAGCTTGGGCAAGCGTTGCTGCAAATGCAAAAGAAGGCGCGAAGTATCCATGCAGCTATTGTGTCGCAACTGAAACAGTTAGAAAAAAACCCCTGCAAGGCGCAAACCTTACAGGGGTTTCAGTTTTGATTGAAGGCCATAGGCCATCAGGCAAAGCCGTGAGGCTGGGCAATTACATGCCCATGCCACCCATGCCGCCCATGCCACCCATGTCACCACCACCCATGCCGCCCATAGGGCCTGCATCGTCTTTAGGTGCTTCAGCGATCATGGCTTCGGTGGTCAACATCAAAGAGGCCACAGAAGCTGCGTTTTGCAGCGCAGTGCGGGTCACTTTGGTGGGGTCCAAGATACCCATTTCGATCATGTCGCCATAGGTGTCGTTGGCGGCGTTGAAGCCGTAGTTGCCTTTGCCAGCCAACACTGCATTGACGACCACTGAAGGCTCGCCACCGGCGTTGTAGACGATTTCGCGCAGGGGAGACTCCACCGCTTTCAACACCAGTTTGATGCCGGCGTCTTGGTCAGGGTTGTCGCCTTTGATGGTGCCAGCCGCTTGACGTGCACGCAGCAATGCCACGCCGCCGCCAGCCACGATGCCTTCTTCGACGGCCGCGCGGGTAGCGTGCAATGCATCTTCCACACGGGCTTTTTTCTCTTTCATTTCCACTTCGGTAGCAGCACCGACCTTGATCACGGCAACACCGCCAGCCAATTTGGCCACGCGCTCTTGCAACTTCTCGCGGTCGTAGTCAGAGGTGGCTTCTTCAATTTGGATGCGGATTTGTTTGACACGTGCTTCGATGTCGGCAGCAGCACCAGCGCCATCGATGATGGTGGTGTTTTCTTTGCCCACTTCGATGCGCTTGGCAGAACCCAGGTCCGCCAATGTGACTTTTTCCAAGGTCAGGCCAATTTCTTCAGCGATGACTTTGCCGCCGGTCAGGATGGCGATGTCTTCCAACATGGCTTTGCGACGGTCACCAAAGCCAGGGGCTTTCACAGCAACCACTTTCAAAATGCCACGGATGGTGTTGACCACCAAAGTGGCCAGCGCTTCGCCGTCCACTTCTTCGGCAATGATCAACAAAGGACGACCGGCTTTGGCAACCGCTTCCAAGGTGGGCAGCAGTTCGCGGATATTGCTGATCTTTTTGTCGAACAGCAGCACAAAGGGGTTGTCCAACAAAGCAACTTGTTTGTCGGGGTTGTTGATGAAGTAGGGTGACAGGTAGCCACGGTCAAACTGCATGCCTTCGACCACGTCGAGTTCGTTTTGCAGTGACTTGCCATCTTCAACCGTGATGACGCCTTCTTTGCCCACTTTGTCCATGGCGTTGGCGATGATTTCGCCAATGCTGGTGTCAGAGTTGGCAGAGATGGAGCCGACTTGGGCGATCTCTTTGCTGGTGGTGGTGGCTTTGGAAGCTTTTTGCAACTGCTCGATCAGGGCAGTCACTGCCTTGTCGATGCCGCGCTTCAAGTCCATGGGGTTCATGCCAGCGGCCACATACTTCATGCCTTCGCGCACGATGGCTTGGGCCAACACGGTAGCGGTGGTGGTGCCGTCGCCAGCGTTGTCAGAGGTTTTGGAAGCGACTTCCTTGACCATCTGCGCACCCATGTTTTGCAGTTTGTCTTTGAGTTCGATTTCTTTGGCCACGGACACACCGTCCTTGGTCACGGTAGGGGCGCCGAAAGAACGCTCCAACACCACATTGCGGCCTTTGGGGCCCAAAGTTACTTTGACCGCGTTGGCCAAAATGTTCACGCCTTCAACCATGCGTGCGCGGGCTTCGCCGCCGAAAATTACGTCTTTTGCTGCCATGTTTTAGCTCCTAAATTATTTCTCAACGACTGCGAACAGGTCTTCTTCTTTCATGACGAGCAGTTCTTCGCCGTCAACTTTGACCGTTTGGCCGCTGTATTTGCCGAACAACACGCGGTCGCCCACTTTCACGCCGACAGCAGCGAGTTCGCCTTTGTCGTTTTTCTTGCCAGGACCGACGGCCAAGATTTCGCCTTGGTCGGGTTTTTCAGCAGCGTTGTCAGGAATGACGATGCCGGAGGCGGTTTTGGTTTCGCTTTCGATGCGTTTGACGATCACACGATCGTGCAAAGGACGAAGTTTCATGGGTTCTCCTAGGTGAAACTTGAGTGGATACAGATGCACAAAATGTGCGGGCTACCTGCCCAGCTTGTGCGTTATTAGCACTCGCCAGACTAGAGTGCTAATGATAAGGCTAAACCTTCAAACTTCAATAAGCTCATCCCAAATAATCGCTAAAAAGGGTGAAAAAGGCTGTTTCAACAAGCCAAATCAATAGCGGCTTTATTCAAGCAAGTCCACCACAGGGGCATGTTTAGCCTCTTTTGCCATGTCCATGGCCGTCAAGCCCCGCTCGTCTTTCAGCAACTTGTTGGCACCTTTGGCCAGCAGGAGTTTGACGGTTTCTGCATGGCCTTGTCCTGAAGCCCACATCAAGGGGGTGAGGGCGTCCACAGGGGTTTGGTCAACGGGGGCACCAGCTTGTAAAAGGCGTTCGACCACCTCGGTATGACCCATACCCGCAGCGTAAACCAGCGCGGATTTGTGCAAGCGGTCGGTGGGTTGGTGCTTTGCACCGTTTTGGAGCAATAAATCAACCAACGGCAGGCTGCCTGCGTAACTGGCAGCAATCAAGGGGGTGACCTTCTCCAAGGAGGGCAAATGCACGTCCGCACCCGCAGCAATCAACATCTTGGCGATATCAATACGGTTTTTTTCAATCGCAATGTAAAGCGATGTTTTACCAAGACGGTTGCGGGAATTGGGGGCCGCACCGCGGTCCAAGCTCTTTTTGACCGCCTCAATGTCAGTATTGCGTGCTGCGACCAATAGCTGTGCATTGACGCTGGGATTGGACTCGGCTTGTGCCCAAGCTGGGGCCGCAAGGCCAGTGAGGCAGGCAAAAAGAAAAGCAATCGATCTGTTTAAAAAACGCGTTAAAAAGTATGGGTGTGTGCAATTCATGTGGGTATCTTTAGGCTGTGGAGGTCTTAAGGGATTTCCCTAGATTGGTCTTTACGCTATGACAATTCATAGGAAGCGTGATTAAGATGAGCATATGGGAAATTTTCCTTGTGCTTGCATTGTGCTCAAAGAGTGCAAGGTTATCGCAAATAAAATACCCAGACTTTCTAAGCTTGAATTTAAAAACATTTTTTGAATCATGCTTGGTTTTTCAATCAGTGGCCATCAGGCTCAAGGAGTTCTCAATGCAACAAATTGGAAAGAAAATTTCCCTCACGCTGGCCAGTTTAGCCATCGGCGTGCTGACCGCAGGCATCGCTCAAGCGGATACCGGTAAGTCAGTCGCCGTGTCTCAGTCTCAGCTCACAGCTGCTGACAAGGATGCGAAAAACTTCCTGCACTCCAACATGAACTATGCGCAAACGCGCTATTACCCCAGCAAGCAAATCAACACAGGCAACGTCAAGAACCTGCGTCCTGCTTTCACTTTCCAAACTGAAGTGTTGGAGTCCATGGAAACAGCGCCCATCGTCATCGACGGCGTGATGTACCTGACCACTTCTTACAACCATGTGTACGCCATCGATGCGGTCACTGGCAAACAGTTTTGGCATTACAAACACAAAATGGGTCCCGTCACCACTTACTGCTGCGGACCTAACAACCGTGGTGTCGCCATCATGGGCGGACACGTGTTCATGGGTACCTTGGATGCCAAATTGGTGGCATTGGACGCCAAGACCGGCAAGCTGGCTTGGGAAACCCAAATTGCTGATCCCGAGTTGGGCTACTCTGAAACCATGGCGCCTGTGGCCGTTAACGGTCGCATCCTGATCGGCACCAACGGTGGCGAATACGGTATCCGCGGTTTCGTGAAATCCTTTGATGCTAAAACAGGCGCATTGCAATGGACATTCCACACCATCCCTGAAAAAGGCCATGAAGGTGTATGGGCTGTCAACGATGCCACCGGCCGCAATATGTTGCGCGACATCAATGCAGAAAAAGCACAGTTGGCCAAGCAAGGCGGCGATTTCTACAAAACCTTGGGTGGTGGCGTATGGATGGCACCTGCTGTTGACCTCGAAACCAACTCCGTCATCTTTGTGGTGGGTAACCCCTCACCCGACTTGTACGGCGCTGAGCGTCCTGGTGACAACCTCTACACCAACTCTATCGTCGCTGTGGACCTGAACACCGGTGCGCATAAATGGCACTTCCAGTACATCGCTCATGATGTGTGGGACTTGGATGCGGTGTCACCTGTCATCTTGACAGAAGCCAAAGGCAAAGACGGCAAGATGACCAAAGTGGCCATCCATGCTGGCAAAACCGGCCATGTCTATGTGCATGACCGTGCCACTGGCGCACTGATCCGCTTCTCTGAAGCCATGGTTCCCCAAGACGGTTTGTGGACATTGCCCACCAAAGAAGGCGCCAAGATGATGTTGGGAGCCAATGGTGGCGTGGAGTGGAGCCCCATGGCTATTCACCCCGAAGCACGTTTGGCTTTTGCAGCCAATTTGTTGCAACCCATGACCTACCACGTTGAAGCTTCCAAGTACCCTGGCGGCAAGCTCTGGTTGGGCGGTGCATTCAAAACCATCCCCAGCGAAAAGCAGTCTGGTCGTTTGTCTGCAGTCAATATCGATACGGGCAAAGTGGCATGGAAATTTGACACTGATCAGCCTTTGATTGGCGGCGTTTTGGCCACTGCGGGCGACTTGGTGTTCAACGGCGAAGCCAATGGTCTGTTCCGCGCATTCGATGCCAAAAATGGCAAAAAATTGTGGGAATACCAAACTGGTGCTGGTGTGAATGCGCCTGCTGTTTCATATTCTGTGGACGGCAAGCAGTATGTTGCCGTGGCCTCGGGTGGTAACAACCAAATCGATGCCAAGCGTGGCAACTCTGTGGTGGTGTTCTCACTGCCCTAAGATCAACTGAGTTTTAAGCCCAAGGCCTGCGGCGCACGAAAGTGCCCTCAGGCCTTTTTTCTAGACGACGGATGAAGGTGTATGAAAAATATTTTTGCTTTGATGGTTTCTTTCCTGCTGATGAGCGGCGCCACTTGGGCCGCGGATGACATGCCTGCCAAGGCGGCCATGTGTGTGGGCTGTCATGGGGGCAATGGCAACTCGACCATGCCTGGTGTGCCCAGTTTGGCCTCGCAAAATGCCCGCTATATTTATTTGCAATTACGCGACTACCAAGAGGGTCGACGTGACAACCCCATGATGTCGCCGATGGCCGCAGGCCTGACGCGCCCTGAGATGCAAGCGTTAGCCACCTATTTTTCCACGCAAAAGCTCAGCAGCAAAGGTTTTAAAGCTGACCCTGACAAGGCCAAATTGGGCTTGGCCAAAGCCAATGAAACCTTGTGTGCCATGTGCCATTTGGGTGAGTTCAAAGGCCAAAACGAGATCCCCAAAGTAGCGGGGCAAAACTTCGATTACGTGGTGAGCACATTGAAAGCCTTCAAAGCCAAAACACGCACCAACGACGCTGGCAATATGACCAGTGTTGCCGGCACCTTGAGTGATGACGATATTGACAATCTGGCGCATTACATTGCGGGACTAAACTAGCAGACATGACCACCAACACCTTCCCCGCACCTGAGGTCTACCGCGACCCCAAGCGCTGGGTATGGTGGTTTTCTTTGGGTGTGCCCGCCCTGATTGGCTTGGGGCCTGTGCTCATGCTGTGGCTAGGCAACCCTTGGATGCTTTGCTTGCCCTTGGTATTTTTGTATGTGGCTGTGCCTTTGGCAGACGCCTTGCTCGGTGAAGAGCGCAGCAACCCGCCTGAATCCGCTGTGGCGCAGTTGGAAGCAGACACCTATTACCGCTACATCACTTATGCGCTGGTACCTGTGCTGTGGGCTGCCTTTGTATTCGCTGCTTGGTTTGTCGCCAGCCATGACTTGCCTTGGTATGGATGGCTGGCCATGGTGCTCAACACCGGTGCAGTGGGCGGTTTCGGCATCAACCTAGGTCATGAGATGGGGCACAAACACCATCGTTTAGAACGTTGGTTAGCCTTGGTCACTTTGGCCCCTTCCGGCTATGGGCATTTCACCATCGAGCACAACCGTGGTCACCATGCCCAAGTGGCGACGCCGCAAGACTGTGCCTCTTCCCGCATGGGCGAATCGATTTGGCGCTTTGTCTGGCGTGAAATGCCCGGTAGTGCGGTGCGGGCTTGGCGCTTGGAGTCGCAGCGGCTGCGCGATCAGGGGCTGGCTGTGTGGGGTCTGCAAAACCAAATCTTGCAGGGCTTGGTCATCACCTTTGCGCTTTGGGCGCTGTTGGTGCTGTGGCTGGGTTGGCAGGTGTTGCCGTTCTTGTTGGCTGCGTCCATTTGGACCAATTTCCAGCTGACTTCGGCCAACTACGTGGAGCATTACGGTTTGCTGCGTTTGCTGCAAAGCGACGGTCATTACGAGCGTTGTCAGCCGCGCCACTCATGGAACAGCAACCATGTGCTGTCGAACTGGATGTTGTTCCATTTGCAACGCCATGCCGACCACCATGCCCATGCGGCAAGGCGCTACCAAGCTTTGCGGCATTTTGACGATGCGCCGCAATTGCCCAGCGGTTATGCGGGCATGTTCTTGCTGGCCTATGTGCCGCCTGTTTGGTTTGCGGTGATGAACCCCAGGCTCTTAGATGCCGTCGGGCATGACCCAGCGCTTATCAACTTCGCGCCAAGTCAGCGTGAGGCGCTGTGCCGCAAGTACGGTTTACGCCTCAATTAAGATTTATTTCAAACCTGCAGCAGCTTTGAGGGCTGCAGCGCGGTCGGTTTTTTCCCAAGTGAAATTGGGTTCGTTGCGACCAAAGTGGCCGTAGGCGGCGGTCTTCTCGTAGATGGGGCGCAGCAAATCGAGCATTTGGATGATGCCCTTGGGGCGCAGGTCAAAGTGCTCGTTCACCAGCGCGGCAATCTTGTCGTCAGCAATGACGCCGGTACCGTGGGTGTTGATGGTGATGTTCATCGGACGCGCAACGCCAATCGCATAAGCCACTTGCACTTGGCATTGGGTGGCCAAGCCGGCGGCGACCACGTTTTTGGCGACATAACGGGCGGCGTAAGCGGCTGAGCGATCCACCTTGGAGGGGTCTTTGCCTGAGAACGCACCACCGCCGTGGGGGCAAGCGCCGCCATAGGTGTCCACAATGATCTTGCGACCAGTCAGGCCGCAATCGCCTTGCGGGCCACCTACCACGAAACGGCCGGTGGGGTTGATCAGGTACTTGGTGTCAATCAGCCACTCTTTTGGCAATACGGGCTTGATGATTTCTTCAATGATGGCCTCATTGAAAGACGCTTTCATCTTGGTTTGTGACTCGGATTGGTCTGGGCTGTGCTGGGTGGACAGCACCACGGTGTCGATACTGTGGGGCTTGCCATCGACATAACGCATGGTCACTTGGCTTTTGGCGTCGGGGCGCAAAAAAGGCAAGCGGCCATCGCGGCGCAGTTGCGCTTGGCGTTCCATCAGGCGGTGGGCGTAGTAAATGGGCGCAGGCATCAGTTCGGGGGTTTCTTGACAAGCGAAGCCAAACATCAAACCTTGGTCACCCGCACCCGTGTTGAGGTGATCGTCAGACGCGTGGTCCACACCTTGGGCGATGTCGTTGGACTGCTTGTCGTAGCACACCATGACCGCGCAGCCCTTGTAATCGATACCGTACTCGGTGTTGTCGTAGCCGATGCGCTTGATGGTGTCGCGAGCGACTTGGATGTAGTCCACGTGTGCGTTGGTGGTGATCTCACCAGCCAACACCACCAAACCGGTGTTGGTCAGGGTTTCGGCGGCCACACGGCTGCGGGGGTCTTGCTTGAAGATCGCATCCAAAATCGCGTCTGACACTTGGTCAGCCACTTTGTCGGGATGACCTTCGGACACGGATTCGGATGTAAATAGATAGTCGTTCGCCATAAAAATGCTCCTGTGGTGGGTTGATGCGTTGCCTTACCAAGGAGTTCGGCGAACGCTTTAGCAGATGGCTGTAAACCAGCCGACTCTTGCGAGTGTGTCGCCCTGCAAGTTGCTTCATTAACTCAGCGACAATGGGCATTCTAATCAAAGTCTTTTCCATGACCCGCTTGTTTCGTTTTCTGGCCTTGATACCTTTGCCGTTGATGCAGGGCTTGGGCGCAGGCTTGGGTTGGTTGGTGTGGCTTCTATCGGCTTCCTATCGAAATCAGTTCCATCGTCAAATTCAAGCCGCTGGTTTGACCTGGGCGCAAACCCGCGAAGCTGTGTCTGCCACCGGCAAGATGGTGGCAGAACTGCCGTGGCTGTGGACCAGAGCGCAGGGCGAATCGGTGTTGCCGCGAGTGCAATGGACAGGTCTTGGCCATTTCGAAGAGGCGATGCAAGCAGGCAAGGGCGTGATTTTGTTGTCCCCCCATTTGGGTTGCTGGGAAATGGGCGGCCAAGCTTTGGCAGAAAAATTGGGCCCCCAGCACGGCGATTTGCTGGCTTTGTACAGACCACCGCGCAAAGCGTGGTTGCAAGAGGTGGTGGGATTGTCAAGGCAGCGGCAGTTCTTTCAAACCGCCAGCGCTTCTTTGCGCGGAGTTCGCGCCTTGGTCAAGCATTTGCGTGCCGGTGGTTTCACCGCCATCTTGCCCGACCAAGTTCCCCCCGAGGGCCAAGGTGTGTGGGCTCCGTTTTTTGGTCGACCGGTCTACACCATGACCTTGTTACCCAAATTGGCGCAGCAAACTGGCGCTACCGTGTTGCTGGCATGGTGTGAGCGCTTAGATGCCGGCCGCTATGTGTTTCATGTACTTCCACCCAGTTTGCAGGCCTTGAACAAG
Organism: Bordetella parapertussis; assembly: GCA_945882755.1. Taxonomy (GTDB): domain Bacteria; phylum Pseudomonadota; class Gammaproteobacteria; order Burkholderiales; family Burkholderiaceae_C; genus Limnohabitans. The sequence goes on from CAMCWS010000004.1 coordinate 16,103, forward strand.
CCCGATACATCGCTTGAACACGCTGCCTTGTTGGTCAACCAAGCCATCGAAAGCATGGTGTTGTCCCGCCCCGACCAGTATCTGTGGGGCTATGCGCGGGACAAACAACCGCGTGCAGGCGATTGAACATGGATGGGTTCATGCGTGGGGCTATGTGGGTTTTGTCAAGACTGCCCTTGTCTTGGTTGCGATTGCTGGGGGTCGCGCTAGGGTGGGCACTGTGGCTGCTGGCCAGCAAGCGGCGCAAAGTGGTGTTGACCAATCTGGCTTTGTGTTTTCCCTCACTCACCATCGACGAGCGCTTACAGCGTGGCCGTGCGCACATGGTGTTGTTTGCCCAAGCCTGGCTGGACCGCGCTTGGTTGTGGCATGGTAGGCCTGTCTTGGTGGCCAGTCGTTTGCACATGGTGGGAGAGGTGCAGGCTTTGCAGCAGGGCAAGGGCGCGGTTATTTTTGCGCCGCATTTCGTGGGCTTGGACGCCGGTTGGACTGCGCTGTGTTTGCTGATGCAACGCCGCTTCACCACCCTCTACACGCCCCAGCGTTCAGCGGCCATCGATGAATGGGTGCTGCAAGGTCGTCAGCGTTTTGGGCAGGTGCGCTTGTTTCGCCGCGAAGACGGTTTCAAAGCCATCGTCAGTACCTTGCGCCAAGGTGATTTGCTTTACCTTTTGCCAGATATGAACTTTCGGTTGGAAGAATCTATTTTTGTGCCTTTTTATGGTGTGGCTGCGGCCACAGTCACCACACTGCCACGACTGGCCCGTTTAGGCCAAGTACCCGTGGTGCCGGTGACGACCCGCTTGACGCCGCAGGGCTATGAGGTGAGGGTGCATGCTGCTTGGACTGACTACCCTGGCGAGGATGCAGACGCAGACACCGCGCTGATGAACCAGCGTTTGCAAGTTTGGATTGATGAGATGCCCGAGCAGTATTACTGGGTGCATAAGCGCTTTAAGTCACGCCCCAACGACGAGGCATCGCTGTACCCGCAGGGCACAGATTAAGTTTTGTGTAAAAAAGCCAACAAGCTTTGCGCCACCAAAGCGGGCTGTTCATGCACCAACCAGTGGCTGCCGTCCGCGATGCGCTGCAATCTCAGGTCGGGGATGTAGTCTTCTAAACCATCGACCAAGCCGGGTGGCAAGGCGATGTCGTTCATGCCCCACAAGACCAAGGTGGGCACCAAAATTTCCAGCATGGACTTGGGTAAGGTGATTGCCGCGGCAGCCGCATCAGCTTCACGCGGTGGACGCAGTGGGGAGGCGCGGTAGTAATTCAGCGCACCGGTCAGCCCCTGCGACCAAACCTCGCGGTACTGCGCTTTGACGTCCTCAGTTAACCAAGCGTAGGGACCATCCACAGCGCCCATGTTGGTGAAAAAAGCCCATAAACGGCGGTAGTCGTCTTCGGCCAACAAGACTTCTGCATCGGGGCGAATCAGGAAATTCATGTAGGCGCTGGCAGCTTGTTGCTCGGGGCTGGACTGCAGCTCGCGCAAAAAAGTGCCAGGGTGAGGGGAGTTGATGATGGCCAATTGGCGCATCAACTCAGGGTGTTGGTTGGCCATGTTCCAAGCCACAGCGCCACCCCAGTCATGGGCAACCAAACAAGCCAAGGGCTGTTGTGGCGACAACAGGTCTTTCAAAGCGACCAAGTCTTGGACCAAGTGTTTGGCGCGGTAGGCCGCGACATCGCTGGGTGCGCTAGACCCTGCATAACCGCGCAGATTGGGTGCCACGCATAAATAGCCGCCATGCGCCGGATCAGAAAAAAATGCCAGCATCTCATCCCACACAAAGGCGGCCTCAGGAAAGCCATGCAAAAACAGCATCACAGGGCGACCTTCTGCTCCAGCGATGCGGCAGTCCAAAGTGATGCCATGCGAGAGGCTGAATGATTGCTTCTTCATACAACAGGTGTTGCCGCTGGTGTGGACTCGGGGGAAGGTGCGGGGTGGGTCCAGCGGTACAGCTCCATGCTCACCTCTTCAACACCTTGTTTTTTCAAAGACGAAAACAAATGCGCTTGGCCCCCACCGGACTGCAGTTTGGCAATCGACAAGGCTTTTTGCGCTTCGCTGCGGTTGAGTTTGTCGGCCTTGGTGAGCAGCATCAAAAACTTCAACCCCGCTTCTACTTTGGGGCGAATGACTTCCAGCAAAATTTCATCGAGCTCGGTCAAACCCAGGCGGGGGTCGCACAGCAGCACCACGCCTTTCAAGTTGTCCCGCGTCATCAGGTAATTGGCCATGACACGCTGCCAGCGCACTTTGTCGGCCTTGGGTACAGCGGCATAGCCATAGCCTGGCAAGTCAGCCAGCACCGCATCGGTCAGGTTTTGCCGACCCAGTGCAAACAGGTTGATGTGTTGGGTGCGCCCTGGCGTTTTAGACGCATAGGCCAGTTGTCGCTGCTGGGTCAGCACATTGATGCAGGTTGACTTACCCGCGTTGGAGCGCCCCACAAACGCAATTTCGGGTTGCTCGTAGGCGGGGAGGTGGTGCAATTGGGCTGCGGTGGTCAAAAAGCGAGCCGTGTGCAACCAGCCCACGGCCTGTTTGATGCGCTGCGCCTGTGCGTCGTCCAGCGGGGGTGAGCTTGAGGCCAAAGGGTTTCTTCCAGAACGCCCAAAGAGGCGAACAGGGCTGCATTGTAGAATCATCCGCAGTATTGATAACCCCTATAAGCCATGACTTTCTTCGCCCGATTGCTGATTGCTACCTGTGCACTGGCTGCTTCCAGCCTAGCGCTTGCCAACGACCCACCCGCAGCTCCCGCCAAAGCTGACGCTGCCAAGGGCGGCGCTTTGTATGGCGCTGTTTGCACCTCTTGCCATGGCGCAGATGGCAATTCTGGCGCACCCATCTACCCCAAACTTGCCCAGCAACACCCTGAATACATTACCAAGCAATTGGTTGAGTACAAATCGGGCAAGCGCGCCAACGCCATCATGTCTGGATTGGCCGCCTCCCTGAGTGAAGACGATGCCCGCAATATCGGTGCTTTTCTGGCCACTAAAACTGCCAAGCCTGGCTTTGCCAAAGACAAAGACCTCGCCACCTTGGGTGAAAAAATCTACCGTGGTGGCATTGCTGACCGCCAAATACCAGCTTGCTCGGGTTGCCACAGCCCCACCGGTGCGGGCATTCCTTCTCAATATCCTCGCTTGGCTGGCCAGCATGCGGAGTACACAACCTCGCAACTGACCCAGTTCCGCGACGGTGTGCGCCTCAACAGCTTGCAAATGAGCCAAGTCGCCGCCAAATTGAATGACAAGGAAATCAAAGCCTTGTCTGACTACATCGCCGGTTTGAAATAAACTTTTTGTTTCACTCAACTTCTCATAAGGGCTGACGTGAAGTTGGCCCTTTTTGTTTGGAGACCCTTAATATGTTGATTCGCTTATCCCCTGACGCTGCCAGCACCGATTTGCCCAGCGAAATCACCCCCAAAGACGCTTACCTGAACCGGCGTGCTTTGCTACAGCACAGTGTGGGTTTGGGTTTGCTCACAGGCGTGGGTGCGGCTTGGTCACAAACTGGCCCCACCCCGACAGTGGTGCCGGGCAAATTGCCAGCGCTGCCCAGCAAGCGCTCTGCGCTTGAAAACGCTTTGGCGGTGGATGTGCCCACCGCTTACGCTTATGCCAGCACTTACAACAACTTTTACGAATTTGGCACCGACAAGTCTGAACCTGCGCGCAATGCCCACACCATGAAGACCAAGCCTTGGACCTTGGAGATCGAGGGCTTGGTCAAAAAGCCCATGCGTTTGGGATTGGAAGAGGTGATGAAGTTAGGCGCGATGGAAGAGCGTATCTACCGAATGCGTTGTGTCGAGGGGTGGTCTATGGTCATTCCTTGGATTGGTTTTTCTTTGTCCACTTTAGTCAAACATGTTGAGCCTTTGGGCAGCGCCAAATTCATCGAATTCGTGACCTTGGCTGACCCCAAGACCATGCCCAATGTCGGCTCGCGTGTGCTGGACTGGCCTTATGTGGAGGGCTTGCGCATGGACGAAGCCATGCACCCGCTCTCGCTGCTGACTTTTGGTATGTATGGAGAAATTTTGCCCAACCAAAATGGCGCACCGATTCGCTTGAACGTGCCTTGGAAATACGGATTTAAAAACGCCAAAAGCATCGTGAAAATCCGCTTCACTGACAAACAACCTGCCACGGCTTGGAACAAGGCCGCCGCCAACGAGTATGGTTTTTATTCCAACGTGAACCCCAATGTAGACCACCCGCGCTGGAGCCAAGCCACCGAGCGGCGCATTGGCGAAGACGGCTTGTTCAACAAAAAGCGCAAAACCTTGATGTTCAACGGCTACGAGGCGCAGGTGGCCTCTTTGTACAGCGGCATGGATTTGAGTAAGAATTTCTGAACTTAACGGTGACCGACATGAATGTGCGCAAGCGCTTGTTGTCGCCTTGGGCCAAGCCTTTGCTGATGTTGCTGTTGGCGCTGCCTGCCGTTTGGTTGATTTACGCTGCATTCAACGATCTCTTGGGTGCCAATCCCGCTGAGGCATTGACCCGTCAAACTGGCGACTGGACCTTGCGCGGTCTGTGTGTGGTGCTGGCCATCACACCTTTGCGCGAAATCACTGGCACTCCTGCGCTGCTGCGCTTTCGTCGCATTTTGGGTGTCAGCACCTTTATCTATGCTTGCCTTCACATGCTTTGTTACGCTTGGTTTGACCAAGGCTTGGCGTTTGATGACATTTGGCGAGATATCCTCAAACGCCCATTTATTTGGCTGGGTTTTGGCGGACTGCTGGCCATGCTGCCATTAGCCTTGACCTCGTTTAATGCGGCCATTCGTTGGATGGGTGTGAAGCGCTGGCAAACCCTTCACCGTTTGGTGTATGCAACGGCTGTCTTGGCGGTACTGCATTTTTTCTGGATGCGCGCAGGCAAAAACGACTTCACTGAAGTACTTGTCTATGCGGCTGTTTTGGGCATCTTGTTGGCTTGGCGGGTTCGCTCCTTGATCGCGACTCGCTGAAAAAGTATTTCTCACTTCACCAAAAACTTCTTGTAGATCCTAAATTTGTGTGAAGGCATCATCGATGCCGCACACATATTGATTTATATATGGCTATTTATATGGTCATTTGATAGGATCATCCGTGGATAAAACCAGATTTGAGTGGGATGCCGCAAAGGATTTTGCCAATCAACGCAAGCACCATGTGGCTTTTGCATTGGCTCAGTTCGCCTTTGCAGACCCTCAGCGCGTGATTGCAAAAGACACGTACCACAGTGATCAAGAGCCGAGGTTTTATTGTTTTGGGTGGGTGGATGAAAGGGTTCTCACCGTGAGATTCACTTACCGAGAAGGTCTGATCCGCATCATTGGCGCAGGTTTTTGGCGCAAAGGAAAAACCATTTATGAAGAAGAAAACAAACTACACCGATGAAAATTTAGGCGATGTCAAAGCCATTGCAGATTTTTTACCTTCACCCGAAAACTTGGCTTTTCGTGAGGATGGGGTCAAGGTAACCCTGGCGTTGAGCAAGAAAAGCGTAGATTTTTTCAAGCTGGAAGCCACTAAACATCAAACCCAATACCAGCGCATGATTCGTCGGCTATTAGATGCCTATGTGGACGCGCAAACGCAAAAACTGCCGCGCTGATCAAACCAATCGTTCTGCACGCATTTGGTCTTGCGCGGTTTCACGCTCGCGGATGATGTGTACTTTGTCACCATCGACCAACACCTCAGCAGCGCGTCCGCGGGTGTTGTAGTTGCTGGCCATGCTCATGCAATAGGCACCGGCCGACATCACCGCCACATGGTCACCGACTTGCACCGCCAGCAAGCGGTCACGGCCAATCCAGTCGCCGCTCTCGCACACGGGGCCAACCACGTCGTAGAGCGTGGCGGCAGTTGTGCGCTCTGCCAAGGGTTCGATGCGGTGAAACGCTTGGTACATTGCGGGTCGCGGCAAATCGTTCATGGCGGCGTCAATGATGCAAAAGTTTTTTTGCTCGCCCGGTTTCAAGAAAAGCACCTCGCTCAGGCACACACCGGCGTTGCCCACCAATGAACGTCCCGGCTCGATCATCAAACGACGCTTGCCAAAACCGCGTGCATCCAAGCGGGCCAGCAACTGCGCCCACAGCGCATCGGCAGCGGGTGGTGTGTCACCGTTGTAATTGATGCCCAATCCGCCGCCAAAGTCGAGGTGGTGGATGGGCACACCAGCCGCTTCGATGGCCTCTACCAAGTCCAGCACCTTGTCGACCGCATCCACATAAGGCCCTGCGCTGGTGATTTGCGAGCCAATGTGGCAATCAATGCCCACCACTTTCAAACCCTTCAAGGACGCCGCATGCAAATAGCAGCGCAAGGTGTCTTCGTGGGCGATGCCAAATTTGTTGCCCTTCAATCCAGTAGAGATATAGGGGTGGGTTTGCGGGTCCACATTGGGGTTGACGCGGATGCTCACGGGTGCGACCTTGCCGCAGGACAGCGCCACATCGCTGAGTACATCCAGCTCGGCTTCGCTCTCCACATTGAAGCAAGCGATACCCGCATCCAGCGCTTGTCGCATCTCGGTGCGGGTTTTACCCACGCCCGAAAAAATCACTTGGTTGGCTTGGCCACCGGCAGCCAGCACGCGGCTGAGTTCACCGCCTGAGACGATGTCAAAACCACAACCGGCTTGCGCAAACACTTGCAACACGCCCAAGGACGAATTGGCCTTCATCGCGTAATGCACCTGCGCGTCTCGCCCCGCAAAAGCTTTTTGGTAAGGCGCCAAAGCGCCCAGCATGGCGGCCTTGGAATACACAAACAGCGGCGTGCCGTGTTGCTTTCCCAAAGTTTGCAAAGACAGCTCTTCGCAAAAAAGCACGCCTTCACGGCGTGAAAAATAGGGTGCGCCAGGCAAGGTGAGAGAGGTCATAAAGATAAGCTAAAGCTGCAGACGCTCAGGGCTGCGAGGAAGAGGGAGTAGCAGGTTGACTGTCGGGAACCAAGACTTGCGGGAACACAGCACGCTCGCTTGCTTCGGGGTCGGTGGGGATAAAGAGCGCACCTTTTTGGCCACAACCCACCAAGGCAAAAGCCATGCTGAGTGCGAGGAGGGTGCGTCTGCCTAGAATCTGCATTGTCATGGTTGAAATTGTAGCCATCCCCTTTAACCTTCACGAACACGACGCCTTACCCAATGACCGATCAGGAATTTTTGAACCATGCCGAAGCCTTGCTGCTGCGACTAGAGCAGTCTTGCGACCGCTTGAACGACAGCACAGATGCCGATATCGATAGCCAACGCAGCGGGGGCATGGTGACTATGACTTTCACCAACCGCAGCCAAATCGTGGTCAATTTGCAAAAGCCTTTGCAAGAAGTGTGGCTGGCAGCTCGCAGCGGTGGCTACCACTTCCGGTTTGATGGACAAGCTTGGCAAGACACCAAAGGCCAAGGCGAGTTTTGGCAGCGCCTCAGCATCGATGCCAGCGAACAGTCGGGCTTGACTTTGGCTTTTTCGTAAGAGCCTGTCTTTTTATTCTTTGAACATATCGAGAATTTTTTTCTTCTCGGCCTCAGCGCCGCTCTCGCCTGTGGCGTCATGCCCTTCAATGCCCAAATGCGTCACGCCTGTGGCTTGGGTGAACTCTTGGAAAAACCAGTCGCCACCTTCAGACACCACGCCAGCAGGCACAGGCAAAGGGGTGAAGGGTGTGTTTTTCAAAGCACTTTGCATATAGCTGATCCACACCGGCAGACTCAGTCCGCCGCCGGTTTCGCGGTCGCCGAGTTTGCGAGGGGTGTCGTAACCAATCCATGTCACTGCGGTGAGGGTGGGGTGGTAACCGGCAAACCACGCGTCCATGGAGTCATTGGTGGTGCCGGTTTTGCCATAAATATCGTTGCGCTTTAACACCTGCTGAGCACGAAAGGCTGTGCCGGAGCGGGTGACTTCTTGCAGCAATTGGCTCATCACAAACGCATTGCGCGGTTCGATGGCGCGTGAGCGTTCATCCAATTCGATGGGGGTGTATTGCGACAACACTTTGCCCAAGGGATCGGTCACTTTGGAGATCAAATAGGGTTTGACCAAATAACCACCATTGGCAAACACCGAATAGCCCAAGGCCACTTGCAAGGGGGTTACTGACCCAGCGCCCAAAGCCATTGTCAAATAAGCTGGGTGACGCTCTGCCTCAAAACCAAAGCGGCTGATCCAGTTTTGCGCCTCTTGGGGTCCCACCGCTTGCAAGATGCGAATCGACACCATGTTTTTCGATTTGGCCAAGGCGGTTTTCAGCGGCATCACGCCTTCAAATTTACCGTCGTAGTTTTTCGGCTCCCATGCTTGGCTGCCGGTGACGCTGGCATCGAAAAACAGCGGCGCATCATTGACCTGCGTGGCAGGTGTGAAGCCTTTTTCCAAAGCAGCCGAGTAAATGAAGGGCTTGAAGCTCGAACCTGGTTGACGCCATGCTTGGGTGACATGGTTGAACTTGTTTTTATCAAAGTCAAAGCCACCAATCAGCGAACGGATCGCGCCATCTGTGGGGTCCAGTGCCACAAAAGCGCCCTCAACTTCGGGCAACTGGGTCAACACCCAATCGCCTTTGGCGTTTTTAGCCACCCGCACGATGGCACCCGAGCGCAACTTGATGTTGGGCGGCGCTTTGTCGGACAAACCCGATTGCACCGGCTTCAATCCGTCACCTGTGATTTCTAACACCTCGCTGTTTTGGCGCATGACGCGCACCTTTTTGGGTGCAACTTCCAGCACCACAGCGGCCAGCAAATCACCCTTGTCACCGGCGTCGATCAAGGCCTCATCGATGGCGTCCTCTTGCTCGCGCGGGTCGATGGGCAGGGTGATGAATTTTTCGGGGCCACGGTAGACCTGACGCAACTCATAGTCCAGGATGCCGCGACGCAGTGCTTGGTAAGCGACCTCTTGGTCATCGGCTTTGATGGTGGTGTACACATTCAGGCCACGGGTGTAGCTGTCGGGACCGTATTGGGCAAACATGAGTTGGCGCGCCATCTCCGCCACATAGTCGGCATGGATGGTGTTGGGCGTGGAGAAGCTGCGAATCTTCAATTCCTCAACTTTGGCAGCAGTGGCTTGCTCGGCGGTGATGAAGCCGTTTTCTTGCATACGCTCAATGATGTAGAGCTGGCGTGAGCGGGCGCGTTTGGGATTGTTGATAGGGTTATAGGCCGAAGGGGCTTTGGGCAGGCCAGCCAACATGGCGGCTTCGGCGATGCTCAAGTTTTGAATCGGCTTGCCAAAGTAGGTTTCGGCTGCTGCTGCAAAGCCATAAGCGCGGTGGCCCAAGAAAATTTGGTTTAGGTAGATTTCAAAAATCTGGTCTTTGCTCAGCAAATGCTCGAGCTTGTAGGTCAGCAACAGCTCGTAAATTTTGCGGGTGAAGGTTTTCTCAGAAGTCAGGTAAACATTGCGTGCCACCTGCATGGTGATGGTGGACGCGCCTTGGCTTTTGGCGCGTCCCACGTTGGCCAAGCTGGCACGGGCCAAACCGATGTAGTCCACCCCGCCATGCTGGTAAAAACGTGCGTCTTCAATCGACAGCACGGCTTGCTTGACCACATCGGGGATGTCTTTGAAGGGCACCAATTTGCGCCGCTCTTCGCCAAACTCGCCAATGACTTTGCCTTCCGCGGAAAAAACCCGCATCGATAACTTGGGTCGGTAGTCGGCCAAATCGGAGATGTCCGGCAACTGGGGATAAGCCATGGCCAGCGCCACACCTACGAGTAAAACCACGCTCAGGAAACCCGCCACACCCAGCCCAGTGCCCCAGACAAGGAAACTTCCCAAGACTTGCCACAGGCTGGACTGGGGAGACTTGACCGGTTCGGCGCTAGGGCTTTCGGGAGGCTTGGAGGAAGGGGGCATGGGGATGGTGTGCCGCTGCTGGGCGTTCAGATGTGTGAGTGCATTGTAAAAACTTCGCCAGTCCAGCTTAACCCAAGGCCTTAGGGCCGGATTTACAACCTCCTGCCATGTTTGATCAGGAGGATTTATGCGTCGACTCTTTCCCCGTTCCCCCCGCCGCAGCTTGGGTGTGGTGGTCCAACCCGATGGCTTGGCTTTGGCCCAAGCCAGTGCGCCCGAGAAGGGCTGTTTGCACATCCAACGCTGGCATTGGCTGGCTTTGCAAGATGCACCCAAGACCCACCAAAGCCTGTTGGCGGGTTGGCCCGACCCCACTTGGTTACGTAACGCTCGCCACAAAGCCGGTTGCCAAGCCCAAGACGCGGCGCTGTCGATTGAAGACTCGCGGCTGCGCCGCTTCAACTTGACGCTGCAAAGCGGTTTGCATCTGCGCGATCAGGTCAAGGCCATTGAGGCCGAACTGAACCGGCAACTGCCTTGGACTTTGGCGGATACGGTCTGGGACTTCCATACCCTGCCAGGCCCCGATGGCGCGCAGTTGGCGCAACAGACACAGCGACCTGCTTGGTTGGTGGCCGCCATGCAAGCGCAAGCAGTACAACACGTCGAGGTCTTGGCTACCCAACGCGCTTGGGTGGCGGCTTGCGAACACTGGTGTCGAGCGGCAGGTTTGTGGTTGATGCGCCTAGAACCAGCATGGCAGGCTGAGGCACGTTGGCAAAGACAAAGCAGCGAAGTCAGTCGGCAGAATGCACAAGGTTTGGCAGCCGATTTGCAAGCCCGTGCCGGTGGCTTGGCGCTGGGGGTTCTGGCCCCATGAGCGCCCTCAATTTGGTGCCATGGCGTGAGCGCCAGCGACAAGCGGTATTGCAGCGCTGGCAAATCGGCGGCTTGCTGGCCGCGACTGCGACGTTCGCCATGGTGATGGCCATCGACCATTGGCTGGCAGACGCCAATGCAGCCCATGAGGCCAATATGTCGGCATGGCAGCTTCAGCAGCAAGCTTTGCAAGCCAAACTGCAAGACGCAGCCCTGTGGCAAACCCGCCACCGCCAAGCCCAGCAGGTACAGCAGGCTTGGCCGCAATGGCAACAACAGCAGTGGCAAGCATGGCGTTCATTCATCGACTTTTTGAGAGTGCCGCCACGTGGATTGCAACTCAGCCAAGTCGAATGGCGAGAGGGCCAATGGCGCTTGCAAGTACGTGCTTTTCATGCCGCGCAGGTGCAGCGTTGGCAAGATGCCTTGCAAACCCATGGCATTGCAGTCAAGGCGCAGCCTGCGCCGGTGTCCAGTCAGCTGTGGCGCTGCCCACAAGGACGCTTGTGGCATTTACAGACCTTTGAGCTCAGCTCGCTTGGCCCCCAAGGGGCTCGCTCATGAGTCCGCGCTGGACATGGGGTGCCCACGCTTGGCCACAGTGGCGCAGCCATTGGCGGGTCTTGCATGCTTGGCCCTTGTCAGCCCAAGGCCTGTTGCTCAGCGCCATGGCCTTGCTGATGAGCTTGTGGCTGAGTTGGCAAGTCTCTGGCCAAGCATGGCTGACATGGTGGCAGGCACAGCAGCACGAAGAGGACGCTTTGCTGCAGTTGCAAACTTTGCAAGGGCAGGTGGATCAACACCAGCAGCGCGTCGCGGCTTTGCAAGCCATGCATCACCCCTCAGGGCAAGATTGGCCAGCATGGGTCAGCATCTCGCCAAACAACAAGGACGCCCAGCTTCAGTCAGGGCGCGATTGGAGTGGCAGTCTGCCCAGCCTGTTGGTGGCTTGGCAAACCTTTGCACAGCAGACGCCGCAGCAGAGGGTCAAAGCTTTTGTGGTCAGCGCGGTCAACACCAAGGAATTGAAGCTGCAACTGCACACCCAAGACGATGCTGAACAAGCTCTCAAGCGCTTTGCGACTTCAAGCGCCAAGCTCGCCCCCGCAGCTGTGCTGCCCGATGGACAGCTACCAGCGCGTTTGTTCAATCCTTTTGATGCCACCGGCTTAGCCCAAGGTTTGCCTACACTTGAACCGACGGTCACAGCCCAGACCAACTTACCCGACGCCGAGTTGTCGCAATGGCAGTGGGTGGGGGCTGTCACTTCAGGGAACCAATCTCTCGCGTTGCTCAGGCACGAGGGCCAGCTCTACACCATCAAGCCCGGCCAAGCCTTGGGTGCGCAGGGCGGGGAGGTGACACAGGTCGGTATCGACCATGTATGGCTGCGCCAGTGGGCCGCCGATAGCCAAGGCCAGTGGCAAGCGCGGTCAAACCGTTGGCCTGACAAGGGGGCACCATGAAGTTGCTCATTCATACTGTTTTTGCCCTTGTCTTTGCGTTGACGGACCCAACCCATGCCCAGCCACAGATGCTGAACGATACGCCACCGGTGTTCAGCGGCGCACCCATGTCGATGGACTTTCCCAAAATTGAATTGCGCACCGCCTTGCAACTGATTGCCGACTTCAGTGGCGTCAACATGGTGGTGGCTGACAGTGTCAGCGGCACGCTCAGCCTACGTCTGCACCAAGTGCCTTGGGACCAAGTGCTTTACACCGTGCTGCAAACCAAGGGCTTGGGTCAACACAAATTGGGCGAGGTGTTGTGGGTTGCGCCGGTTGCTGAATTGGCCGCCAGAGAAAAAGCCATGTTGGAGAGTCGCGTGGCAATGCAAGCCCTAGAGCCCCTGCAAACCCGAGCCTTTGCACTCAATTACGCCAAAGCCCACGACCTGCTGGTGCCCCTGCTGAGCAGCAACGGCGTGGTCAGCAACAACCCTGCGCCGCGACTGCTCAGTTCGCGTGGCTCGGCCCTGGTTGACGTGCGAACCAACCAGTTGTTTGTCACCGATGTGGCCGACAAGCTGGCGCAAGTGGCTGTGTTGATCGAGCGCATTGACATCCCGCAGCGGCAGGTGCTGATTGAGGCACGCATCATCGAAGCCTCGGACAGTTTTGCCAGAAGTTTGGGTGTGCGTTTGGGTCGGGGTGACAACACCGCCAGCTTGGTGCAGTTGCCTGCCATGGGTTTGCAAGGCCAAGAAGCCGCCACTTTGGCCTTGTCCTTGTTTGACCCTGCCCGAACATTGCGCTTGTCGGTGGAGTTGTCGGCGCTGGAGGCCGAGGGCTTGGGCAAGGTGGTGGCCAGCCCGCGCTTGGTCACGGCCGATCAGGCCAAGGCGGTGATTGAGCAAGGTACCGAGTTGCCCTACCAAGTCTCTGCTGGCAATGGCGCAACATCCATCGCCTTTCGCAAAGCCAATTTGCGTTTGGAGGTCACGCCGCGTATCACCCCCGAGGGCAGCATCACCATGGACTTGGATGTGCACAAAGACAGCGTGGGTCAAAGCACGCCTGCTGGCTTTGCCATCGATACCAAGCATGTCAGCACCCAAGTGCGGGTCGACGATGGTGGCACGGTGATGATTGGCGGTATTTACGAGACCAGTGATAACCAAAACTTGGCTGGCGTGCCGGGCTTGCGCGATTTGCCCGGCGTGGGTTGGCTGTTTGGCAACCGCAGCAACAAGCGCAGCAAGCAAGAGTTGCTGATATTCCTAAGCCCTAAAATGCTCTCGCAACGTGCATCAGCACAGTGAGGAAGTATTTATCGTGTTGGCCTTGGTGGGTATGCCCGGCAGCGGCAAGTCAACAGTCGGGCGACAAATCGCTCGCAAAATCGGCTGCGCCTTTGTCGACTCTGATCAGGTCATTGAGCAGCGCTTGGGTTGCAGCATCAAAGAATATTTTGAGCGCCAAGGCGAAGCCGCTTTTCGGGATGTGGAGAGCCAAGTCTTGGAGGATGTCACTCGCCAAGACCATGGCGTATTGGCCACCGGCGGTGGCGCGGTGCTGCGCCTTGCCAACCGAGCACTGCTGCGCGAACGCACCACGGTGTGTTACTTGCGTGTCACCCCTGAGGAGATATTTCGCCGCTTGCGTCACGACCGCCAACGCCCGCTGTTGCAAGTGGATGACCCCGAGGCCAAGTTGCGAGAATTGTTTGCCCAACGCGACCCGCTTTACCAAGAAACCGCCCATTACGTGATTGAATCTCACCGTCCGCGTATTCCCACCATGGTGACCATGGTGATGAGCCAACTCGAGCTCGCTGGACTTTTGCCTGTGGCAGAAACCCCTCCCCATGCCACATGACACCCACCGCCAAGTCAGCATCGCTTTGGGCGACCGAAGCTACGACATCCACATCGCATCAGGCTTGCTGGAACTTGCCAGCGCTTGGCAAGGCTTGCCCCGTGCCGCCACTGCGCTGATCGTCACCAATGACACCGTCGGCCCTTTGTACGCCGCTCAGTTGCAGCGCAGTTTGTCAGCGCATTACCCCAAGGTGCTGACCCTCAGCCTGCCCGATGGCGAGGCCTACAAGACCTGGGAAACCTTGCAAAGTATTTTCGATGTGCTGCTGCAAAACGCTTGCGACCGCAAAACCGTGTTGTTTGCGCTGGGCGGCGGCGTGGTGGGGGACATCACCGGCTTTGCGGCGGCTTGCTATATGCGCGGCGTGCCGTTTGTGCAGGTGCCCACCACCTTGCTGGCGCAAGTCGATTCTTCGGTGGGCGGTAAAACCGCCATCAACCACCCCATTGGCAAGAACATGATCGGCGCGTTTTACCAACCCGAACGTGTGGTCTGCGACTTGCACACTTTGCAAAGCTTGCCGCCGCGTGAACTGAGCGCGGGTTTGGCCGAGGTCATTAAATACGGACCCATCGCCGATATGGCGTTTTTCGATTGGATTGAAAACAACCTAGACGCTTTGCTGCAACGCAATCCACAGGCCTTGGCCTACGCGGTGCAGCGCAGCTGCGAGATCAAGGCGCATGTGGTGGGCCAAGATGAACGCGAATCGGGCTTGCGTGCCATCCTCAACTTTGGCCACACCTTCGGCCACGCCATTGAAGCGGGTTTGGGTTTTGGCGAGTGGTTACATGGTGAAGCGGTAGGTTGCGGCATGGTCATGGCGGCACAGTTGTCGCACCGTTTGGGCTTGGTGGATGCGGCCTTCACGCAACGACTGACCACCCTCATTGCCCGCGCCGGTTTGCCTACCGTCGGCCCTGCTTTGGGTGCTGAGGTTTATTTGCACCATATGCGGGTGGACAAAAAAGCCGAGGCAGGGGATATACGCTTTGTGCTGATCGACCCACCTGGCACAGCGGTGGTGCGCGGTGCGCCTGATGCCTTGGTGACCGAGGTGGTGCAGGCTTGTTGCCGTTGACATTGGCAGCCTATGCTTGTGACCCTGCGCAGTCGCGGGGGCGTCGTTTTCCCGAGAGCGATGCACCCACGCGCAATGCGTTTCAGCGCGACCGCGACCGCATCGTGCATTCCACCGCGTTTCGCCGCTTGGTCTACAAAACCCAGGTTTTTTTAAACCATGAAGGCGACTTGTTCCGCACCCGTTTGACGCATTCTTTGGAGGTGGCGCAACTGGCCCGTTCCATGGCCCGCACACTGGGTTTGCATGAAGACTTGGTGGAGGCCATCGCCTTGGCGCACGACTTGGGCCACACGCCTTTTGGCCATGCGGGGCAAGATGCTTTGAATGAGTGCATGACGCCCTATGGTGGGTTTGAGCACAACTTGCAAAGTCTGCGGGTGGTGGATGGCTTGGAGGAGCGTTACCCCCAGTTCGATGGCCTCAACCTGTGTTTTGAAACCCGTGAAGGCATTTTGAAACACTGCTCACTGCGCAATGCGCAGTTGTTGGAAGCACAAGAACCTGGCGGCGTGGCTGCACGGTTTTTAACAAAAAACCAACCCAACCTAGAGGCGCAGTTGTGCAATATCGCAGATGAGATGGCTTACAACGCCCACGATATCGACGACGGTGTGCGATCTGGCCTCATCAGCATGGCGCAACTCGAAGACGTGGCCTTGTTTGATGACTACCGCCGCCAAGTAGAAAACGAATTTGCAGATTTATCAGGGCGGCGTTTGTTGTACGAAACGATAAGGCGCATGTTGAGCGATCAGGTCTACGATGTGTTGCAAGCCACCCAAAGCGCCCTTGAGCAGCACGCACCTGCAAGCGTGGATGCGGTACGCGCTGCGCCTGCCTTGGTGATGTTTTCTGTGCCCATGCAACAGCGCTCGACACAGCTGAAAACATTTTTGCTGCACCATTTGTACCGACACCCACAGGTGATGCAAACCACCGATTGGGCCAAGCAAGTGGTGGCTGAGTTGTTCGCCGCTTACTTGTCCCACCCCCAAGAAATGCCCGAGGGCCATGCCAAGCGCGACAACCTTCCCCGAGCGGTCGCCGACTACATCGCTGGCATGACTGATCGCTTTGCCAGCCGTGAGCATGCCCGTTTGGTGGGTCAACTGCCTGCCCCTTCTTTCCAATAAGCCTAAGCCATGCACCAACCAGCTGACACCGAACGCATCGCCATCGAAGACACCCAGTTGTGGCTGACCCGCGCCGTGGTGGGCCTGAACCTGTGCCCATTTGCCAAAGCGGTCATGGCCAAAGGGCAGGTGCGCTATGTGGTGACCGAACTCACCGAGCCGGAGCAGGTGTTGCTGTTGCTGCAAGCCGAGATGCAAACCTTGGTGGACGCTGACCCCGAGACGCTGGACACCACTTTGTTGATCGCGCCCTACCTGCTGCCCCACTTTATGGACTTCAACGAGTTTTTGTTTGACTGCGAAGCGGTGCTGCGCGGCTTGGACTTGGAGGGCGTGCTGCAAATCGCCGACTTCCACCCGGGCTACCAATTTGCGGGCACCTCCGCTGACGATGTGGAAAACCTCACCAACCAATCGCCTTACCCCACCCTGCATTTGCTGCGCGAAGACAGCGTCAGCCGAGCGGTGGAAGCCTTTCCCGATGCCGCCTTGATTTATGAGCGCAACACCGCTTTGTTGCGCGAGATGGGCGTGGCGGGTTGGCAGGCTTTGGGGATGCAAGCGAGGTTGTATGAAGAGGCTGGCTAGGGTATTTAAATTAACAATGTATTTTCTCCATTAAATGGTTAAAATACATGGATGTACCAGCGCCAATCCCAGCAAAAGCTCATCCAACGCTTGCAGCAGTTTCCGGCTGTAGGCCTGCTGGGGCCGCGTCAGGTGGGCAAAACGACCTTGGCTTTTGCCCAAAAAGCGCTGTACCCCGACGCACTGTATTTAGACCTTGAACTGCCTTCCGCGCAAAGGCAGCTGGACGACCCGGAAGCTTTTTTGATGGCCCATGCGCAGCAGTTGGTCATCTTGGATGAGGTGCAGCGCATGCCCGAGTTGTTTGGCATTTTGCGCGGCGTCATTGATCAACGTCGCCGTATGGGCCAGGCCAGTGGGCAGTTCTTGTTGCTGGGCTCGGCCACAGGCGTGTTGATGCAACAGTCCAGCGAAAGCTTGGCGGGGCGGGTGGCTTATGTGGAGTTGCCGCCACTTCTGGCACCCGAAATTTTCACGGACCAGCCTAGCGTTGCAGACCTCAATGCTTTGTGGGTGCGAGGCGGTTTCCCCCTGTCTTGGTTGGCCCCAAGCGATGCCGACAGCATGAACTGGCGTGAGGTGTTTATGGCCACTTATTTGGAAAAAGACATTCCAGCGCTGGGGCCTCGCATCCCCGCCACCACCCTGCGGCGTTTATGGACCATGTTGGCGCATCACCAAGGCGAGTTGTTGGACCTGTCCAAACTCGCGGCAGCTTTGGCCATCAGCGGTCAAACTGTCAGCCGTTACATCGACTTGTTGTGCGATTTGATGCTGGTGCGCCGCTTGCCCGCATGGCATGGCAATGTGGGCAAACGCTTGATTCGTTCTCCCAAGGTGTATGTGCGTGACAGTGGTTTGGTCCACGCCTTGTTGGGCTTGCCAAACTTGGACGTGGTGCTGGGCCACCCCATAGCGGGTTCAAGCTGGGAGGGTTTCGTCATGGAGCAGCTGATCAACGCAGCGCCACAAGCCCAAGCCTGTTTTTACCGAACCAGCAATGGTGCCGAGGTGGACTTGGTGCTGACATTTCGCAACCAACAAACCTGGGTCATTGAGGTCAAGCGCTCCAGTGCGCCCACCGTATCACGAGGCTTTTATCAAGCAGCCACAGACTTGGGGGCTGTGCGAAAACTGTTGGTCGCCCCTGTCGCGCAACCCTTTCCTTTGAAAGACGGCATTGTGGTGTTGGATGTGATGACGGCTATTCGCTGGGTCACCGAACAAGAAGACAACCATGGTTAAAACAAAACACCCATTACCCACCAAATCTCCAACCCCCAGCGATCAACTCGACCTGCGCCCCGGCCAGTCCATCGAACTCCTAAAAGCGTTGCACATCCTCACCCGTGAGGGCAAGCTCAACCAAGACTCACGGCGCAAGTTGAAGCAGGTTAAGCACCTGTTTCAGTTCATCGAAAAGCCTTTGATGGAGATGCTGACGCAGCGCTTGGCCCAAGGCAACACCGCACCTATCACCCTGGCCGACCATGGCGCAGGCAAGTCGTATTTGGGCTTCATGATCCACGACTTGTTTTTCAAACCGCAACAGCTTGTTCACGGGCGGTCGGTGGGACAGGTGATTGGCATTGAAACCCGCCCCGAGTTGGTGGCGGCATCTCAGCAATTGGCCAAGCAACTGGGATTTGCAGAGGGCATGCAGTTTGTCAATGCCAGTGTGAGTCAAGCTGCTACAGATGAAAGCTTGCCCGAGCAGATCGATATGGTCACCGCGCTACATGCCTGCGACACCGCCACCGATGACGCCATTGCTTTTGGCTTGGTCAAGCTTGCGGGTTTCATGGCCTTGGTGCCGTGCTGCCAAGCCGAGTTGGCCCGTTCGCTCAACCACCACAAGGCCGTGAACTTGGCACGCACCCCCTTGGCAGAGTTGTGGCGTCATCCGCTGCATACCCGAGAGATGGGAAGTCAGCTGACCAATGTGCTGCGCTGTTTATATCTTGAATCGCAAGGCTACAAAGTGACCGTCACCGAGCTGGTGGGTTGGGAGCACAGCATGAAGAACGAGCTCATCTTGGCGCAATACACCGGACAGAAAAAGAAAAGTGCGGCAGACTGTTTGCAGGCATTGCTAGAAGAATTTGGTTTGAAAGATATACAAGCTTTACGTTATCCCTTGTTAAGCCTAGAAACTGAGCAATGAGAACTAGGCAATAGCCAGACATTTGTTTATTCTGAGTTGTCCTCAATCCAAAGGACAGTCCATGAATATTCTCATCACAGGTTCCATGGGCAATATTGGCAGCAGCACTTTGGCTGCCCTGCAAGGGCGGGGTCACCGCATCACTTGCTTTGATCTGCCCACCCGTGCCAACCGAAGGCTCGCCAAGCGACTTCCCACAGATGTGCGCATGTGTTGGGGTGATATCCGCCAAGAGGCTGACATTGCCGCAGCGGTGGTCAACCAAGAGGTGGTGGTGCATTTGGCGGCCATCATTCCTGAAATGTCGCACACGGGAGAGCGCAGCGAAGGCAGGCCCGACGCAGCCTACCAAGTGAATGTGGGTGGAATGAAAAACCTCATTTCTGCCCTGCAAGCTATGCCTGTGCCTGCCAGTATTGTTTTTACCTCTACCTTGCATGTCTATGGCTTGACGCAGCACCTTGCGCCACCTCGCAGCGTGCATGACCCGGTGAAGCCGGTGGAGCACTACGCCCAGCAAAAAGTGGCATGTGAAACCTTGTTGCGTGAATCGGGTTTGCGCTGGTCTGTGTTGCGATTGGGTGCGGCGATACCCATCAAGCTCATCATGGACCCGGCAATGTTCCTCATACCCCTGACCAACCGCATCGAATACGTCCACACCTTGGATGTGGGCGTGGCCATCGCCAACGCCATCCAGACCGAAGAGGTGTGGTTCAAAACTTTGCTGATTGGCGGTGGAGAGCGTTGCCAACTGCGGTATGGCGATATGTTGAATGCGTTTATGCAAGTGCTGGGGCAAGCGCCATTGCCCAAGCGGGCGTTCAATACCGTGGACTACAGCGTCGACTGGTTAGACACCCGTGAGAGCCAACAACTACTGAAATACCAGCAGCGCACTTATGACGACTATGTTCATGCCCTGACAGCCTTGCTGGGACCATGGCTGCCACTGGTGCGGTGGTGTCGTCCGGTGGTCAGGTGGTTGATCTTGAGCCAGTCACCCTATTTCTGAGGCTTGCAAGCCCATCAGCACCGACTGCCATTCGTCATCCTTTATGGGGGGAAAGTCGCCTTGGAGTGCGGCTTGGCACATGCGCTGCAAAGTATCGGCATGGGGCAGCACCGTGCCCGCAAAACAGGGCCTGCGTTGTGCGTCGGCCAGCAGCAAAGTGGGGAAGTTTTCGATATCGAGGTCACCCAAGAGGGCATCGTGTTCTTCCACATCCACCCAGACAAACCGCGCTTGCGGCATGTCAGCCGCCAAGCGATCAAACAGCGGCTGGTATTCGCGGCAAGTGCCACACCACTGCGCACACAGGCAGTACACCCATAGCTGAGGAGTAGTCGATGCGGGGCTTGAGGTTGTCATGGCAGATGGATGTTAAACGACCACCCCCAAAGTCATTGCGAAGACCGCAGTTAATTGGGGTCAGATTCCAATTAATATGGGCACATGGCCCGCTTACCCCGTCTTACCCTTGCCGGATACCCGCACCACATCATTTTGCGGGGTAACAATCGCCAAGCCATCTTCATGGACATGGCTGACTTTCACCGCATGCTGGCGTTGCTGCAAACCCATGCCATAGAGCAAGGTGTTCAGGTGCATGCTTATGTGCTGATGAGTAACCACCTGCATTTGTTGCTCACCCCTTTGCAAAACGACAGTTTGCCCAAGATGATGCAAGCGGTGGGACGCACTTATGTGCTGTATTTCAACAAACGCCATGGGCGCAGTGGCACCTTGTGGGAGGGGCGCTACCGTTCTGCGCTGATACAAACTGAGCGCTATTTCTTGGCTTGCATGGCTTATATCGATCTCAACCCAGTTCGTGCTGGCATGGTGACGCAGGCTGCAGACTACCCGTGGTCTAGCCACGGCCATTACATAGGCCGGCAAAACGAAGCTTGGCTCACGCCCCACCCCATGTACTGGGAAATGGGCAATACCCCCTTTGCCCGAGAGGCGGCGTACGCGGCCATGGTTCAATCTGGAATTGACCAAAAACAGCAGCATGCACTCACATCGTCAACCTTGAGCGGCTGGGCTTTGGGCGAAGATGGTTTTGTGGCGGGCTTGCAAAAGCAAACCGCACGACGGGTCAATCCCGCCAAAGCGGGCCGGCCTTTCGGCAAAAAACCAGTTTGATCTGTCCCCAATTAATTGTTGTCATGGTAAAAACAAAATTAATCGGGATCTGACCCCGATTAATTTGTTTGGCATTTGATGCGGTATGCACTATATTTACCGACCTGCCTGAATACTGAGGAAAACCCTATGCAGTCCGCATTTACCCATGGTTTATATGACCCTTCCCAAGAACACGACGCCTGTGGCGTGGGTTTTGTGGCGCATATCAAAGGGGCGAAGACGCATGCCATCGTCAGCCAAGCGCTCAAAATTTTGGAGAACTTGGACCACCGTGGCGCAGTCGGTGCAGACGCCCTGATGGGTGACGGCGCGGGCATCTTGATTCAGCTGCCCGACGCGCTGTACCGCGCAGACATGTCTGCCCGAGGCGTGACCCTGCCCCCGCAAGGCGAATACGGCGTGGGCATGATTTTTCTGCCCAAAGAACATGCCTCCCGCTTGGCCTGTGAGCAAGAACTAGAGCGTGCCATCCGCGCCGAAGGCCAAGTGCTGTTGGGCTGGCGCGATGTGCCGGTGAATGCCGACATGCCCATGTCACCCACGGTGCGTGCCAAAGAGCCAGTGATTCGCCAAGTGTTCATCGGTCGGGGCAACGACGTCATCGTGCAAGACGCCTTGGAGCGCAAGCTCTATGTCATTCGCAAAACCGCCAGCGCGGCCATCTCGCACCTGAACCTGAAGCACGGCAAAGAGTATTACGTGCCCAGCATGTCCAGCCGCACCATCATTTACAAAGGCCTGTTGCTGGCCGACCAGGTGGGCACCTATTTCAAAGACTTGCAAGATGAGCGCTGCGTGTCCGCTTTGGGCTTGGTGCATCAGCGCTTTTCTACCAACACCTTCCCCGAGTGGCCGCTGGCCCACCCCTACCGCTATGTGGCGCACAACGGCGAGATCAACACCGTCAAGGGCAATTACAACTGGATGAAAGCGCGTGAAGGCGTGATGTCGTCCGCGGTGCTGGGTGCCGACTTGCAAAAGCTCTACCCCATCAGCTTTGCCGACCAGTCCGACACCGCCACCTTTGACAACTGCCTCGAGTTGCTGACCATGGCCGGTTACCCATTGAGCCAAGCGGTAATGATGATGATTCCCGAGCCCTGGGAAAACCACAGCACCATGGACCCACGTCGCCGTGCGTTTTATGAATACCACGCCGCGATGTTGGAGCCTTGGGATGGCCCAGCTTCCATCGTGTTCACAGATGGTCGCCAGATTGGCGCCACCTTGGACCGCAACGGCCTACGTCCCTCACGCTACTGCATCACCGACGACGATTTGGTCATCATGGGCTCCGAGTCCGGTGTGTTGCCTGTGCCCGAGAGCAAGATCGTTCGCAAATGGCGTTTGCAACCCGGCAAGATGTTCTTGATCGACCTCGAGCAGGGCCGCATGATCAACGATGAAGAGTTGAAGTCCGGCTTGGCCAACAGCAAGCCTTACAAACAGTGGATTGAGAACCTGCGCATCCGTTTGGACGATGTGGCCGAGCATCCCGTGGGCACACCCGAGCAAAGCAATATCGCCTTGCTGGACCGCCAACAAGCCTTTGGTTACAGCCAAGAAGACTTCAAATTCCTCATGGCCCCCATGGCCGCCAATGGCGAAGAGGCCTTGGGCTCCATGGGCAACGACAGCCCCTTGGCTGTTTTGTCGAACAAAAACAAATCGCTCTACAACTATTTCAAACAGTTGTTTGCGCAAGTGACCAACCCGCCCATCGACCCGATCCGCGAAGCCATCGTCATGTCCTTGGTGTCGTTTGTCGGCCCCAAGCCCAATTTGCTCGACATCAACCAAGTCAACCCGCCCATGCGCTTGGAAGTGAGCCAGCCGGTGCTGGACTTCCAAGACATGGCCAAGTTACGCCATATCGAGAGCATGACCCAAGGCAAGTTCAAAAGCGCCACCTTGGACATCACCTACCCGCTGTCATGGGGCCATGAGGGCGTGGAAGCCAAGCTGGCATCGCTGTGCGCCGAAGCGGTGGACCACATCAAGAGCGGCCACAACATCCTGATCATCAGCGACCGCGCCATCAGCGCCACCCAGGTGGCGATTCCTGCGGTCTTGGCATTGTCGGCCATCCACCAACACCTGGTCAAAGAAGGTTTGCGCACCAGCGCTGGTTTGGTGGTGGAAACAGGTTCTGCCCGCGAGGTGCACCACTTCGCGGTGTTGGCCGGTTATGGCGCGGAAGCCGTGCATCCCTATTTGGCGATGGAATCTTTGGCGGCCATGCACGCCGAGTTGCCCGGCGATTTGTCGGCCGACAAAGCCATTTACAACTATGTCAAAGCGATTGGCAAGGGGTTGTCGAAAATCATGTCCAAGATGGGCGTGTCCACCTATATGTCCTACTGCGGTGCACAGCTGTTCGAGGCGATTGGCGTCAACAGCGACACCATCAGCAAGTACTTCACCGGCACCCCCAGCCGTGTCGAGGGCATCGGCATTTTTGAGATAGCCGAAGAAGCCATTCGCATGCACACCAGTGCCTTCAGCAACGACCCTGTGCTGGCCACCATGCTAGACGCAGGTGGCGAATACGCCTGGCGCACCCGTGGTGAAGACCACATGTGGTCGCCCGACGCGATTGCCAAGTTGCAGCACTCCACCCGTGCCAACAACTTCAGCACCTACAAAGAGTACGCCCAACTCATCAACGACCAAAGTCGTCGCCACATGACGCTGCGTGGTTTGTTCGAGTTCAAGATCGATCCCGCTAAAGCCATTCCTTTGGACCAAGTCGAATCAGCGGCCGAGATCGTCAAACGCTTTGCCACCGGCGCCATGTCGCTGGGCTCCATCTCCACCGAAGCCCACGCCACTTTGGCGGTGGCCATGAACCGCATCGGCGGCAAAAGCAACACCGGCGAGGGCGGCGAAGACCCCGCCCGCTACCGCAACGAACTCAAAGGCATCCCCATCAAAGCGGGCGAGTCGTTGAAGAGCGTGATTGGCGACAAGCAAGTCGAAGTCGATATGCCACTGCTGGCGGGCGATTCGCTGCGCTCCAAAATCAAACAAGTGGCCTCTGGCCGCTTTGGTGTGACAGCGGAATACCTCAGCAGCGCGGACCAAATCCAAATCAAGATGGCGCAAGGTGCCAAGCCGGGTGAGGGCGGTCAACTCCCCGGCACAAAGGTCTCCGAGTACATCGGTTTCTTGCGTTACTCGGTGCCCGGTGTGGGCCTCATCTCACCCCCACCACACCACGACATTTATTCCATCGAAGACTTGGCGCAACTCATCCACGACCTGAAAAACGTCGCACCCCATGCCGACGTCAGCGTCAAGCTGGTGTCCGAGGTGGGTGTGGGCACCATCGCTGCCGGTGTGGCAAAGTGCAAGGCCGACCATGTGGTGATCGCCGGTCACGACGGCGGCACCGGTGCCTCGCCGTGGTCGTCCATCAAACATGCGGGATCTCCTTGGGAAATCGGTTTGGCCGAAACCCAACAAACCTTGGTGATGAACGGTTTGCGTGGCCGCATTCGGGTGCAAACCGATGGCCAAATGAAAACCGGCCGCGATGTAGCGATTGGCGCCTTGTTGGGTGCCGATGAATTTGGCTTTGCCACCGCGCCGCTGGTGGTTGAGGGCTGCATCATGATGCGCAAATGCCACTTGAACACCTGCCCCGTGGGCGTGGCCACCCAAGACCCTGCGCTGCGCCAAAAGTTCTCTGGCAAGCCCGAGCATGTGGTGAACTATTTCTTCTTTGTCGCCGAGGAAGTGCGCCACATCATGGCGCAACTGGGCATTGCCAAGTTCGACGACCTGATTGGCCGCAGCGATTTGCTGGACATGAAAAAAGGCGTCGAGCATTGGAAAGCCCGTGGCCTGGACTTTGGCCGACTGCTGGCCATGCCGTCTGTCCCCCAAGGCACCGCCTTGCACCACACCGACACCCAAGACCATGGCTTGGACCGTGCGTTGGACAAGGTGCTGATCGAGAAAAGCCGCGCCGCCATCGACAAGGGTGAAAAGGTGCAGTTCATGGAAGTCACCCGCAACGTCAACCGCTCGGTCGGTGCGATGTTGTCGGGTGCGCTCACCCAAGTGCGCCCCGAAGGCTTGCCGGACGACACGCTGCGCATCCAGTTGGAAGGCACAGGCGGTCAATCGTTTGGCGCGTTCTTGGCCAAGGGCATCACCTTGTATTTGATTGGCGACGCCAACGACTACACCGGCAAAGGTTTGTCGGGTGGGCGTGTGGTGGTGCGACCCAGCATCGATTTCCGTGGCGAGTCCACGAACAACATCATCGTCGGCAACACCGTGCTCTATGGCGCGACCAGTGGCGAAGCGTTTTTCAGCGGCGTGGCCGGTGAGCGTTTCGCGGTGCGTTTGTCAGGCGCCACCGCGGTCGTGGAAGGCACCGGGGACCACGGTTGCGAATACATGACGGGCGGCACCGTGGCGGTGCTGGGCACCACTGGGCGCAACTTTGCGGCTGGCATGAGCGGCGGCGTGGCCTATGTGTTTGACGAAGACGGCCAATTCAACACCCGCTGCAACACCGCCATGGTCAGCTTGGACAAGGTGTTGGACGAGAAAACCCAAACCGCTGAGACACCGCAAGCCCTGTGGCACCGCGGCCAAAGCGACGAGGCGCAGTTAAAGAAGCTGCTCGAAGACCACCACCGTTGGACCGGCTCCAAACGCGCCCGTGCCTTGCTCGACGACTGGGCCCAAGCCCGCACCAAGTTCGTCAAGGTCTTCCCCAACGAATACAAACGCGCTTTGGGTGAACTGGCGGCTGCGTCCGCCGAGAAACCCGCCAAGGCCAAAAAAGCCACGGTTAAGTCTTAAGCGCTCAACAAGGAATACACATCATGGGAAAAATCACCGGCTTCATGGAGTTTGAGCGCATCGACGAGGGCTACAAGCCCGTGCCTGAGCGTTTGAAGCATTACAAAGAGTTCGTCATTGGCTTGTCGCCCGAACAAGCCAAGACGCAAAGCGCACGCTGCATGGACTGCGGCACGCCGTTTTGCAACAGCGGGTGCCCCGTCAACAACATCATCCCCGACTTCAACGATTTGGTGTTTTCCAACCAATGGCACAACGCCTTGACGGTTTTGCACAGCACCAACAACTTCCCCGAGTTCACCGGCCGCATTTGCCCCGCACCTTGCGAGGCAGCGTGCACCTTGAATGTGAACGACGACGCGGTGGGTATCAAGTCGATTGAGCACGCCATCATTGACCGTGGTTGGGCCGAAGGCTGGGTCAAGCCCCAACTGCCAACCCAAAAAACAGGCAAGAAAGTGGCCGTGATTGGCGCGGGGCCTGCCGGTTTGGCCGCCGCACAGCAACTGGCGCGTGTCGGTCATGATGTCACCGTGTTCGAGAAAAACGACCGCGTCGGTGGCTTGCTGCGCTACGGCATCCCCGATTTCAAAATGGAAAAAAGCCACATCGATCGCCGTGTCGAGCAAATGCAGGCCGAAGGCGTGGTCTTCAAAACCGGCGTGTTGGTGGGGAACTGGCCCAAAGACAGCAAGATCACCAACTGGGCCAAAGAAACCATCAGTGCCGAACAGCTGAAAAAAGAATTCGACGCGGTGCTGCTGACGGGTGGTTCTGAAGTCTCGCGCGATCTGCCGGTGCCAGGGCGTGATCTCTCTGGCGTGCATTTCGCCATGGAATTTTTGCCCCAGCAAAACAAGGTGGTGGCTGGTGACAAGCTGAAAGACCAACTGCGCGCCGATGGCAAACACGTCATCGTGATTGGCGGTGGCGACACCGGCTCGGATTGCGTGGGCACCAGCACCCGCCATGGCGCGGCCAGTGTGGTGCAGTTTGAAGTCATGCCCATGCCCCCCGAGCAAGAAGACAAGCCGATGGTGTGGCCTTACTGGCCACTCAAATTGCGCACCAGCTCCAGCCACGAAGAGGGCGCAGAAAAAGGCGTGTTAAAGCGCGAATTTGCTATTTCCACCAAAGAATTCATCGGCAAAAACGGCCAACTCACGGCCCTCAAAACCGTCCATGTGGAAATGAAAGACGGCAAGCTCAGCGAAATCGCCGGTACCGAAAAAGAGTACAAGGCCGACATGGTGCTCTTGGCCATGGGCTTCACCAACCCGGTGGCCTCTGTATTGGAAGCCTTTGGGGTCGACAAAGACGCCCGTGGCAACGCCAAGGCGCACACCGAAGAGGGGGGCTACATCACCAATGTGGCCAAGGTGTTTGCCGCAGGCGATATGCGCCGCGGCCAGTCGCTGGTGGTCTGGGCGATCCGCGAAGGTCGCCAAGCCGCTCGCACCATTGACCAGTACCTGATGGGTGAGAGCGCGCTACCGCGTTAAAGTAGCGGTTCATGCACTCTCCCTCCCCCTCTTTGGTCGTTTTGCGAGACCTGCACTTTGGTTACGGTGAACGCCCCATTTTGGAAGGCGTCACTTTGGAGATACCGCGTGGCAAAATCACCGCCCTCATGGGGGCTTCGGGGGGCGGCAAAACCACGGTTTTGCGCTTGATTGGCGGGCAATACAAAGCCCAATCGGGCAGCCTGTTGTTTGACGGTCAAGAGGTGTCCCAACTCTCCCACGATCAGCTGTATGCCGCACGTCGTCGCATGGGCATGTTGTTTCAGTTTGGCGCATTGTTTACCGACATCAGTGTGTTCGACAACGTGGCCTTTCCCTTGCGTGAGCACACCACGCTGCCCGAATCCATGGTGCGCGACATTGTGTTGATGAAGCTTGAGGC
>CAMCWS010000005.1 GCA_945882755.1 Bordetella parapertussis
ACCATGGTGGTTAATGACGGCGTGATTCAGCAAGTACATTACCCAGTGTTCCCAAGCGATGCAGATGCGGCTTGGGTGTTGCGCTATTTGCAAACTGTGGTTTAAAACTGAATCCTTAAAATTTGCGTTTTCGCTTATGTGTAAATGAACTAAAGGGCCAAGAAGTATGCTGGTTGATGTTGTTGGCGTAGCCCTTAAAAGGCCTTATACATTTGTGGTGATGGCGCTATTGATGTTGGTGCTCGGCCCCTTGGCAGCCTTGCGAACACCGACAGATATTTTTCCTGAAATTCGCATACCCGTGATTGCTGTTGCGTGGGCTTATACCGGTTTACCGCCAGATCAAATGGCGGGTCGCATCACTACCTTGTACCAAAGGGTACTGACCACCACGGTCAATGACATTGAGCATATCGAGGCCAATTCTTACGCCGGTGTGGGCATCGTCAAAATCTTCTTTCACCCAGGGGTGAATATCGCTGTTGCCAATGCACAGGTGACCGCTATTTCTCAGTTGATGGTTCGTCAAATGCCGCCCGGCACTTTGCCGCCCTTGATTGTGAATTACAACGCCTCCACCGTCCCGATTTTGCAATTGGCGTTATCAGGCAAGGGGCTGTCAGAACAAAATTTGGCTGACCTCGGGCTCACACAAGTGCGCACGCCCTTGGTCACTGTGGCTGGAGCCGCCATTCCCTTTCCCTATGGTGGCAAGTCGCGTCTCGTTCAAGTTGATTTGAAATTACCCGAGCTCCAAGCCCGCGGCTTGAGTGCGCAAGATGTTGCAGCTGCACTGGCTGCTCAAAATATCGTCACGCCTGTTGGCACCCAAAAGATTGGCAGTCTGGAATACACAATCAACCTGAATAATGCTGCCACTGAGATCAAAGACTTGGCCAATATACCCGTCAAGTCTGTCAATGGCGCCATGATTTACCTGCGGGACGTGGCCAATGTCCATGATGGCAATGCACCACAAACCAATATTGTCCACGTGGACGGCAATCGCTCTGTGTTGATGTCCGTACTGAAAAACGGCACTACCTCTACCTTGGCCATTGTGGATGGGGTGCGTGAAAAACTGCAAACCATGAAGGCCTCGTTGCCGCCCACCTTGGAAGTTAAACCTCTTAATGATCAATCGATTTTTGTGCGAGCTGCCATCAGTGGTGTTGCCATGGAAGGTGCGATTGCGGCAGCTTTGACCAGCGTGATGATTTTTCTTTTCCTGGGCAGTTGGCGCTCGACCATCATCATTGCCGTGTCTATCCCTTTGTCCATCATGGGCGCCATCATGGGATTGGCAGCCCTTGGCGAAACCCTCAACATCATGACCTTGGGCGGTTTGGCACTTGCCGTTGGCATTTTGGTCGACGATGCCACCGTGACCATTGAAAACATCAACTGGCATCTCGAACAAGGCAAGGATGTAGAGACTGCCATCTTGGACGGTGCGGCACAAATCGTGACGCCAGCCTTCATCTCGCTACTGTGTATTTGTATTGTGTTTGTGCCGATGTTCTTTTTGGATGGTGTCGCCCGGTTCCTGTTTGTGCCCATGGCAGAAGCGGTGATGCTTGCCATGGTGTTTTCATTCTTTTTGTCCAGGTCCTTGGTGCCCACCATGGCCAACTATTTGCTCAAGCCCCATGCAGCGCATACCGATATGCATGGCAACAACCAAAGCTTGCCTGCCAGTCGCAACCCTTTGGTCCAGTTTCAACGTGGTTTTGAGTCAAGCTTTGAAAAGTTTCGGGCTGGTTACCGAAGCATCTTGCATCTGGCTTTGCTCAACCGAATCAAAGTCATCACGGTATTCATGGGATTTATCTTGGCGTCCTTTGCGCTCGTGCCTTATTTGGGCAGCAACTTCTTTCCTGATGTCGACGGTGGACAAATTTTGATCCATGCACGGGTTCCCATTGGGACGAGGGTAGAAGAAACTGCTGCTCGGTTTGCCGCCATCGAAAAAACCATTCTGAAGGTCATTCCCCCTGAAGAAATCACCACCTTGGTAGACAACATCGGCTTGCCACCCAGTTGGATCAACCTGATCTACAACAACACCGGCGTGATTGGCACCCAAGACGGTGACATCCAAATTGCTTTGCGCAAAGGACATTTGCCGACAGCTGACTATGTTCGAGAACTGCGCAAAATCTTGCCAACGGAATTTCCCGATACCGTTTTTTCGTTTCCACCTGCCGACATCGTGAGTCAGATTTTGAATTTCGGCGCACCAGCGCCGATTGACATTCAAATCAGAGGTGCAAATTTGGCGGCTAATTTTGAGTACGCCAACACCTTGTTGAAAGCCATTCGCGGCATCCCTGGTGTTGCGGATGCCCGCATCCAGCAATCAGCCAAAAGTCCGGTCTTTGATGTCAACATGGACCGAGGACAAGCCCAAGAGCTTGGCATCACACCCCGAGATGTCACTAACAATTTGGTAGTCAACCTGGCAGGTAGCAGCCAAGTCGCACCAACCTTTTGGCTTAATCCCACCAATGGCGTTTCCTACAGCGTGGTGATGCAAACGCCTCAATACAACTTAGATTCGCTCAATGATTTGGCCAACCTGCCGGTGTCCTCTGGGTCCAATAACAACCAACAATTGTTGGGTGGTATTGCCAGTTTTAACCGCACCACCCGCAATGCTGTGGTGAGCCAATACGACATCCAACCCATGGTGCAAATCAACGCCACCACCCAAGACACCGATTTAGGCACCGTGGCCAAAGAGGTACGGCGCGTTATTGCTGAAACAGAGGCTGATTTACCCAAAGGAACCAAGGTAGTTTTGCTGGGTCAGGTGAGAACCATGGAGAAAGCTTTTTCTGGTTTGCTGTGGGGCTTGTTGGCAGCTGTCGTGCTGATTTATTTCTTGATCGTGGTGAATTTCCAATCTTGGCGAGACCCTTTTGTGATCATCAGCGCCCTGCCCGCAGCACTGGCAGGCATTGTTTGGATGTTGTTTGCCACCCGCACAACTGTCTCCGTGCCAGCCCTGACTGGCGCCATCATGTGCATGGGTGTGGCCACAGCCAACAGTGTGCTGGTCATCAGCTTTGCCCGCGAACGCCTAGAAGAATGGGGCGACCCCTTTGCTGCTGCTTTGGACGCAGGTTTTGTGCGTTTCAGACCGGTATTGATGACGGCTTTGGCCATGATCATTGGCATGATTCCCATGGCATTGGGCTTGGGTGAAGGCGGCGAGCAAAACGCTCCGCTTGGCAGAGCGGTCATTGGTGGACTTTGCTTTGCCACCGTTGCCACCTTGGTCATCGTCCCCTTGATCTTCAGTTTGGTTCATACCCAACGTGGGCAATCACGCCCCACACCCTCGTTTCCCGGAGTTAAGCATGCTTGAATCGTCAACCCCCACTGTGTCACGTGGCTTGTTATGGACCGCCCTGTTGTTGGGAGCCGCCGTGGCAGCTTATGTGGTTTATAGCGGTATCAGCTCACGCACGACAGACGCAAAGCTGCTCAAAGATCAGGCCCAAACGCAATCGGTACGGACAGTGACTGTGATCGCGCCTGTTCCAGCAAACGCAACCCCTACGCTGGATTTGCCTGGTCGCATCGAAGCTTTTTCCAAGGCGCCTATTTATGCGCGCATCAGTGGCTATTTGAAAAGTTGGAAAGCCGACATTGGTACCCCCGTCAAAGCTGGCCAACTGTTGGCGGAAATCGATACCCCAGACCTTGATCAACAAATCCTTCAAGCTAAAGCCGAATTAGCCAGTACGCAAGCCAATGCAGCTTTGTCCGAAAACACCGCTAAGCGTTGGCAGTCATTGCTTGACACCAATTTTGTGTCTTCTCAAGCCGTGGAAGAAAAACTGGGCGACCTCAAAGCCAAGCAAGCCATCGTTGCAGCCTCTCAAGCCAATGTCAGCCGTGTTGAGGCTCTGAAAAACTTCAGCCGCATCGTGGCGCCTTTTGATGGCGTCATCACCGCTCGCAATACCGATGTGGGGGCACTGATCAATGTGGGCGGCAGTGCAGGTACGGAGTTGTTTGTGGTGTCCGACATCAAACGTTTACATTTGTATGTGAATTTGCCCCAAGCCTATGTGTCGCAAATCCAAAAAGGGGCTATCGCCAAGTTCACAGTACCGGAAAGTCCTGGGAAAACCTACATTGCCAAAGTGCAAACCATGTCTCAAGCCATCAGCGCTGGTTCGGGCAGTATGTTGGTTCAGCTTTCTGCCGAAAATGCCAGCGGTGCTTTGATACCAGGCGGGTTTGCCAATGTGAGTTTTGAATTACCAGGTATCTCCTCTGGCCTGAGTGTGCCCCCCAGTGCATTGATATTTACCAAGGCGGGCTTGCGTGTAGCGACTGTCTCGGCTGACAACAAAGTGGTTCTTAAGGCTGTCGTGATTGGACGAGACTATGGCAACAAGGTCGAGTTGTCTTCTGGTTTAGAAGCCTCGGACAGCGTGATTGAAAGTCCACCCGACGGTGTGAGCGATGGAGATGCAGTCAAAATTGCACCCGCCACACCAACCAAAAAACCATAATCACTTCAATGCACCGCAACCCAGTGGCATGGATTGAAATTCATGTCGCAGATATGCAACGTGCCAAAGTTTTTGACGAAGCTGTTTTCAATCATGATGTGTTTCAACTCTATTCAATCACCTAAGTAGCGAGGATTGACATACATACATTTGTTTTTTTAAATCACTTAAATCATCTAAAGAAACAAAAAAGGATTTCTTGACGCAACATGTCAAATCCGTTAATAATTATTCATGTTGTTGTTATGTGTTCACTACATAAGGAATTTTGGTTTGAACGCCTTGCAAGATGCAGATTTCAAACCTACCGAAGCTTGATGACACTTGTATTTGTTTGCCCCATGCGCACTTATTTGTCCGCACCATGTGTCCCTCGGAGTTGATGCGTGTTGTTTGACCACTGTGCCGAATGCCAGCGTTGCTGTAACGTTGAGTCGGGTTATCCCTCACTCGAAATTACCCTCACCCGAAAAGAAGAGAAGCGGCTTGGCAGCATTTGTATCCAAACGCAATGCGATCACCTTGGCCCTCAGGGTTGCTCCCTTGGTGAAGACAAACCTTTTGGGTGCACTCTTTATCCCCTGAGCTATAACCCCAATAAACAAAAATTTTATTTTGACGCTGACTGTCCTTTGATGGATGAATACATCGCAGGACTGGCTGACAGCAAAAGCGAAGCATCTGTCCATATGGCCAAGGTCGAGCGCAGAGTGGCCAAGCTTGAAGAAAAAGACCCTGTTTTTTTGCGGCAGAACTATGAGGTGGACAAGGCGTATTTCGACTTAAAAAAAATCACACCCAAAAAAAATAAACCTAAAAAATCAACACAAAAGGCAACTCTATGAATGGCACGCTTTACCAGTTCAAACCTGCGAACTTGTTTTCTTCTGCACCCAAGGTTCGGCATGTCGGCTACCAAAGTTGGACTGAAGACAATTTACTGGTTGAAAGCGACCACAACGATATTCTTTACTACACCACCCGTTGGGATGCCCTTTGCCCCTATATCAATGTCTCTGAGGAGATGATCAACTTTGCACCGCGCCCCTTCGTTGTGTATGCACTCCCCCCTGATAGCCCCTATGGTGTTCCTATCAACGACAAGTACGGTTTGGTCGACACCTTTGCAGAAGACTTCTGGTCTGAGGCGCGTCGTGAACGCAAATTCCGCGAACTCGACAAGCAATACAAACATTTCACTTACACCGAAGAGCGCATTCCTGGCAGTCAACTCACCATTGACGATATGTTCGAAATGGGGGGTGAGCACTTCGCCAACTATTGCATTGATGACCGCGAGGTAGAGGGCTTTGTCGACTACGTTCGTGACTTGGAAGTTTTGGTTTTAAGGGTACGCGACACAGAAGGTGAGCTGGTGCTGACCGATGTCTCCATATTGCTGCCAAAGTACAACCAGCTTTACGGAAGTTTTTGCCAATGGAACCGAGCCCATAAAAACCGTTCACCTGGTATTTATGCCTGTTTACAAGCTTGCCGCTGGGCGGCTAAAAATGGCTTGCGCTACTACAACCTTGGACCCGTTGATGACTACGGCTACAAGGCTTTGTTTGTGACGGACTTTGAACCTATTTATGCGATGGCACTGATTGATAAAGCACACCCCTTGGTCACAGATCCCACCTCGCCTTTGGTCACTGACTTCAAACCCCATCAGTTCAACCAGATCTTCAGAGACGAACCCGCCGCTACGCAAACCAATGACACCATGGTTTTGGCCATGGTGGGTTAAGCTGGTTTTTTAGAAAAAATGCTTCTCGCCGAAGCTGATGTCGTAATCGATAAACAACTCTTCACCTTCGGCGATTTTCCTCAGGCTTATCAGTACTCCTGCTTTTTTAAACCTTAAATTGGGTTTTTTGGAGTGGTTGAGGTAGACAGCCAAATCAAATGAATTCAACCCGATGGTGGGGACTGACACTATTTTTTTGTTGTAAAAGCAAAAGGTGTCGATTTGTTGGCGAACACCTTTGGGTAAGTCTTTAATCAATTTCTTATCAATATCCACCTCTTTGATATTCAAGTAACTCTTGAGCGGGTGAATTCCTTTGGGAATATCACGCACGGCGAATACGCCGATACCGTGAACAGGTGAAACGCCCAGTTTGCAATAAACCTCTTTATTCAGGTGCTCGATCAGTTTTTTTTGTGTGTTGGGCATGTATTAATCCAATGCTTGGTAAACCAATTGTTTGACCATGCGCCGATAGTATTGGCGAATGGGGCCAGGTGTTTGTGCCATCAACACACCGATAAGTTGCTCCTTAGGATCTATCCAAAAAAAGGTACCGCCTGCACCTGCCCAAGCATAGTCTCCTTCCGAGCCAGGAACGCTGGCCATGCCGGCTCCTTGGCGCACCATGAACCCCAGGCCAAAGGTATAGCCTTGGACACCCATCAACAGTTCACCGGGTTGCAAAGGTGTGGCGACTTTGGGACCCAGATGGTCGGCGGTCATCAGCGCGACCGTACTTCTGCTGAGATAGCGTCGGCCATCCAAACTGCCTCCATTGAGCAGCATCTGGCAAAACCGCAGGTAATCGTCAGCGGTGGTGCTCAGGCCCGCACCTCCAGAGTCATTGCCCTGAGCCTTGGTCACGTCCAGCATGGCAGGCATGGGCGCTTTGGTCAGCGGGTCTATGGCCAAGGCTTGTGCCAGTCGGTCTGCTTTGTTGGCCGGAACCACAAAGTGGGTGTCTTTCATGCCCAAGGGCTTGATCAATTTTTCTTCGAGCAAACTGCCCAAGGGCTTCTTGCCCACCACTTCGAGTACCCTGCCAAGCAGGTCAGTGGACAAGCTGTATTCCCAAGTGCTGCCAGGCTGCCATTGCAATGGGGCTTTGGCAAAAGCCTCGACTTGCTGCTCTGGGGTGAGCGTGATCCACAAAGAAGGTATTTCTGGAGAAAACAAACCGGCTTGCTGGTAAGCGCTTTTCATGCTCGGGGAGCGCGTGAATTCAGCATAGGTCAGGCCAGAGGTATGGCGCAACAGGTCGTATACAGTAATTTGGCGAACAGCATTCACGGTGGTGCTTGAGGCGTCCGCAGGGTTGGCCAAGACTTGCATATTGGCCAATGCGGGGAGAAATTTACCCACGGGGTCGGCCAGCTGCAGTTGACCTTCTTCGACCATCATCATGGCCAAGACCGAGACCATTGGCTTGGTCATCGAATACGCTCGAAACAAACTGTCTCGTTTGAGCGGCTTGCCGCTGGCAGGGTCTTGTAAACCAACCACCTCTGTATGCACCACAGCGCCTTTACGCGCAATCAGCAAGACCGCACCCGGCATACGCTTGGCATCGATTTCTGTCTGAATGACAGGACGAATGCGTGTCAGTCGCTCTGCCACCAAACCCTTGGAAGCTGGCGAGGCTACAGGCATGTCGGCAGCAACCGCGTACCAAGGCAGCGCCAGTGAAAGAGTGAGCATGCACAGCAAGCGTTTTGAAAACAATGGGTTCTTCATGGCAGGTCCTGGAAAAAAGTTGGATAAGTTAGGTTGTGCTGGCTAGTCTAGGGGTAATTTCAGTTGATGGGGTCCCATGCCTCTAACCATTTCACAAAACGCTCCAGACCGGCATCCAAAGGGGTCTCGCGCCAGCTTCCAAGCATTTCCACCAATCGATCTTCACTGGCGCAGGTCAAGGGCACATCAGCTACCTGCATGGGCGCGTACTCGATGATGGGTTGACGCTTCAAATGACCTGCCAGCAATTCAATGAAGGCGTTGACTTCAACCGGGCGCTGATGGCCCATGTTCACAATCTGGGCCGCTTGCACCAACTGCGGACTAGCGACCAAACCCACAATGGCTTCCACAATGTCATCCACATAGGTGAAATCGCGACGCAGTTTTCCCTCGCCAAAGACCTTGATGGGCAGGCCTCGGCGAATATTTTGGGCAAACATGAACGGTGCCATGTCGGTTCTGCCCCAAGGTCCGTAGACGGTAAAAAACCGCATACCCAGCGATGCCATGCCGTACTGCGAGTGATAGGCATAGGCCATCATTTCATTGGCCATTTTGGTGGCGGCATAAAACGACTGAGGTTGGTCGGTACGGTCTGTTTCTAAGAAAGGGACTTGGCTGCGCATACCGTAAACGCTGGAGGAGCTGGCGTACAAAAGTCGAGGGACGTGCAAACGATGACACGCGTCCAAGACATGGGAGAAACCCACCAGATTGGGTGTGACAAAATCCATGGGCGCTTGCATCGAATGCCTGACACCTGCCTGCGCTGCCAGATGCACCACCGTGTCGGGTTGCCACTGCGCCACCACTGAAGCAAAGGCATCTGTTTGCCCTATATCGATTTGAAAATACTTCACGCCCAATTGGGTGACACATGCCGCAAGACGTTCTTTGCGCAAACGTGCCAACAGCGGGTCTGCTGCATCAACGGCCCCACCCATGCCGGTAGCCGGGTCAACTTTGTCGCAGCCGGCCACGTCGTAGCCCAAGGCGTGCAGGCTTTTCACCAAGTGTGAACCTATGAAGCCCGCCACACCTGTTACCAATACTTTTTTGCTCATGTCATTCAATCGTTGGTATTCATTGTTTGATAAGGCTCGTTACCGTTATGCGCCCGCTGTTTAGCTCAATCCCGCGGGTGTCAGCAAGAAGCCAGTCGATCGCACTGGCTTTGGCCACACTTTTGTTGCTGTTGGCTTGGGCGCTTTGGCGCTCAGATTGGAACCGTGAAGCCATGCTGGCGGTACACGCCACCGCTATGGGGCCTGCATGGCTTTGGATATTTATCACCCAAGGGGGCGACGCTGCGGTGGTGCTGCTCTTGTTGCTGGCGGTTGGCAGATCGTCTCGCCAAGGGGCGGCTTTGGCCATCAAAGGATTCTTGATCGGCTCTGTGGTCTCGCCTGCCCTGAAGGCATGGTTCTCTATACAGAGGCCTTTGTCAGCCTTAGACCCCACACTGCTCAACCCGATGGGCAACCCGCCAGCATCTGCCAACTCCATGCCTTCTGGACACGCCTTGGCGGCGTCAACCTTGGTCTGCCTGATCGTGCTCATGTACCCCTCACTTTTGCGCCGCAAGGCCTTGCTGTTCACCCTGATTTTAGGTGGCTTGGTGGTGGCCTTCTCTAGGGTGGTGGTGGGAGCCCATTGGCCAGCGGATGTGATCGCAGGCCTAGGGCTTGGCATATGGATCGCTTGGTTGGCGCAACGCTTGGAATGGTGGTGGTCTTGGACGCCGTATTTGTCTGCGCGTTCAGGCAACTGGCTGTTGCTCATTTTGGAAATAGGCTTGGTCATCTATGTGATGGTCACCGCCCCGCCTGAAGTCGCCGCCAAGCTCGCCATGGGCTTGGTGGCAGTCATCGGATTGCTCAGCGCTGTGAGCCGTTTCTTGGGTTTGCAGCAACAAAGGTCGCAGGGATGACTTCGCCGCAGCCACTGAAAAAATGGTCAAAGTTGATACTGGGTTGGAGCCTAGGGGGCTTGTTGCTGTTTTGGTTGCTGCGCTATGTAGATGCCTCTGGCCTGATGCAAAGCGCGGCGCAGTTGCCTGCATGGTTATGGCTGGCTTGCACGCTGCTGTGGTTGCTGAGTTTTGTGTTGCGCGGTCGTCGGGTGCAACAAGAGTGGCAGTGGCGCAGGCCGGTCAGTTTGCTGACTGCCATCCGCTTGGTGCTGTTGCACAACGCAGCGGTGCTGGTCTTGCCCTTCAGAGCTGGCGAAGCGGGTTACCCCTTGCTGGTCAAGCAGGTTTTCGCTGCACCTTTGGGTCAATCATTGCGAAGTTTGATGTGGCTGCGCATTCAAGATGCCGGTGTTTTGGGCTTGCTGTTGGTGTGGCTGTGGCCTGGTCTTCATTGGGGCTGGCCAGTACTTTGCAGCTGCGTGCTTTTGGGCTTGGTCATGTTGCCAGCCCATTACTGGCTTTGGCTGCTGAATCGTCGCAGCGCATGGGCACGGGTATTGCGTAGTCTGCTGCACCGCAGAGCCCCGCGCAGCGCATGGCTGCTGTCGCTTGGCAACTGGGTCTGCAAGTTGTGCGTGGTGGCCATCTTGCTGTCTTCGCTTTTGGCCATTCCAATGAAGGCTGC
This sequence comes from Bordetella parapertussis, assembly GCA_945882755.1. Lineage (GTDB taxonomy): Bacteria > Pseudomonadota > Gammaproteobacteria > Burkholderiales > Burkholderiaceae_C > Limnohabitans. The sequence goes on from CAMCWS010000005.1 coordinate 10,617, forward strand.
GTTTCAAGGCGCATTGGGCGGCGAATGGGCTGGTTTATTGCCTTTGCAAGGTCCAGCAGGACTGGGAACTTACGAAGCAGGTGTTTGGCTGGCTGCTGGCATCAAAGATGCCGCTGTGGCCGCCCAATTACCCGCTGCTGCCCTGCTGGTCCATGTTTTTTGTCTGGCGGTGTCATTGGGTGCGGCCTTGCTGGCATGGGCAGTTTTAAGCTGGCCACAACCCGCCCCTGCGAATGGCGACAATAGCTGAATGACTCTCTCGACCATACCCAACCGAATTCCTGCCCACCGTTTATCAGTGGTGGTGCCGATGTACAACGAAGTTGAACTTGCCGCCGATCTGATCAACGCGGTGCAAGCTGCGCTCAGCGACTACCCATGGCCTTGGGAGTTGGTCATCGTCGATGACGGCAGCACCGACGGCACCTGGTTTCGCTTAAGCCAACACGCCGCTGAGGTGGGGCCGCATATCCGCGCTTTGCGTCTGCAACGCAATTTCCGCCAAACCGCCGCCATGCAAGCGGGCATCGATTGCGCCCGAGGCGACGTGATCGTCACCATGGACGGCGACTTGCAAAACGACCCACGTGACATTCCCATGCTGGTGGAGCGCCTCTTGGTTGAGGACAAAGACATCGTGGCAGGCTGGCGGCAAAACCGCCAAGATGGTTTTTTCTTGCGCAAGATCCCTTCTTTCTTTGCCAACCGCCTGATTCGCAAAGTCAGCGGCTTGAACTTCAAAGACTTGGGCTGCAGCTTGAAAGCCTTTCGCGCACCAGTGCTGCGCAAGATTCGCCTGTATGGCGAGATGCACCGATTTATTCCGGCTTGGCTCTCGACTGTCACCTCAGCGGAGCGCATGGCCGAGATGCCGGTGCGTCACCACGCACGTACCAAGGGCCAATCTAAATACGGCATTTCACGCACCCTGCGGGTGATCGTGGACTTGTTGTCCATCCATTATTTTTTGCGCTTTGGTACCCGTCCAGGTCACTTCTTTGGCGGCATTGGCTTGGCGGTGCTGTCTGTGGGTATGGGCATCTTGGTGTATTTGATGGCACTGAAATTCATGGGCGAATCCATCGGCACACGCCCCTTGATGTTTGTCGGTTTTTTCTGTGTGCTGGGCGGCTTGCAGTTCCTCACCACCGGCGTGTTGGCCGAGTTGCTGATGCGCACCTACTACGAAGGCGGCAAAGCGCAGGCCTACCATTTGGTGGATGCGCCTACGCCTCAACACAACGAGGGCTGGCATGGCAGGGTCTGAAGCACCCGTCAGTCGCAGTTGGACGTTTGTAGCCGCCTTTTTATTGCTAGGCTATTTTTTACTGGGCCTAGGCCAAAGCCTGTTGTTTGATGTGGACGAAGGGGCTTTTTCCGAAGCCACCCGGGAAATGGTGGTCAGTGGCGATTGGGGCCATACCACCCTCAATGGCACTGACCGATTTGACAAACCCATAGGCGTGTATTGGCTGCAAGCCCTTAGCGTGAAAGTTTTCGGCGTCAACGAATTTGCCTTGCGACTGCCTTCTGCACTGGCCGCTTGGGCTGCTTGTTTGGCGTTGGCACTAACCGCCTACCAAGCTTGGGGGCCCCGCGCTGCCATGCTGGCTGCCATGGTCTTTGCCAGCAGTTTGGGGCCTTGGGCCATGGCACGTACCGCCACGGCAGATGCCTTGCTGGGTCTGTGGTTGATGCTTTCTGCGCTGGACTTGTGGCGCTACCTCTGCAACAACGACCGACGTGCGCTCAGGCGTTTAGCCTTGTGGATGGCCTTGGGGGTACTCACCAAGGGACCGGTGGCTGTGCTGATTCCAGCGGCCGTGCTGGCTCTTTGGCAATGGTGGGGGTCTGCGCCAGGTTTGGTGCTGAGGACCTTGCGCGATGGCTGGTCTTGGCTGATTTTCAGTGTGGTGGCAGGGCCTTGGTATATCTATGCGTGGTTGCGCCACGGGGACGCATTTATCCAAGGTTTTTTCCTGCGCCACAACCTTGACCGCTTCAGCGCCCCCATGGAAGGGCATGGCGGTGGTTGGCTTTATTTTGTGTTGGTCTTGCCTTTGCTGTGGATGCCTTGGACGCCACTGGTTCTCAGTTTGGGAATGCGTTGGAAACCACTGTGGCAGACACCCATCTTGCGCTTTGCCTTGCTATGGGCGGGTTTTGTGGTGGTGTTTTTTTCCTTGTCAGCTACCAAGTTGCCGCACTATGTCTTGTATGCCGCGCCAGGCGTGGTGCTCTTGTTGACCTATGCTGGCCTGCATGCCAGCAACCGTTGGTGGTGGGCATGTGCAGTTTTGTTGACGGCTTGGATGGCACTGCTGCTGACGCTACCTGAGGTTTTGCGTGACCACCCCGAGTGGATAGGTGACAGTCTTTACCGCAGCTTGATACAAACTTCTAACGCACCCCACTTTTTGCGCTCCATCAGCGCAGCGGTATTGATGGTCCAAGTTGTTTGGTTGGTTTCCAGCCGGTTTTTACCTGCACCGCTTCAGTTGCCGCGCTTTGGTTTGCTGGCCATGGGGGGGAGCGCTGTATTGGCCTTGGGTGTGTTGCCTTGGTGGAGCCAGACCTTGCAAGGACCGGTGCATGGCTTGGCCGCAAAGGCGTTAAGTCAACCGGCGGTGCAGTGGGGGGTGCATTTCCCTTCTTTTGCGCTGTACCGGCAAAGCCCTGCGCCACGACGCGCCCCACAAGAAGGCGAGTTGGCCTTGGTTCGCACCGATAAACCCACGTGGCCTCAAGATTGGCCTGTGGTTGCTAGCGAGCGAGGTTTTGCATTGGTTCGTAGACCTGCAGGGTCCGAACTTGCGCCTTGAAAATGGGCAGCCCCCTACATGACTGAACCTCGTCCTTCTTACCAAACGTCCTCGCCTTGGCGCTGGCAAGCATGGGCATTGCTTTTTTTGCTGCTACCAGGTTTATGGCTGCTGCGCCTGTTCACTGCCTCTCACAGTGGGGCTGGCTTGTTTGTCGACGAAGCCCAGTACTGGGAATGGAGCCGCGAGCTGGCTTGGGGGTTTTATTCCAAACCCCCTTTCTTATCTTTCTTGATCCAGTGGTCGGTTTGGGTGGCAGGCGACAGCACAACCGGTGTGCGCTGGTTGGTGCAACTGTGTTGGGCAGTGGTGCCTTTGGTGCTGTGGCGATTGGGTTGGGAGATGCAGCGCGACAGTCAACAGCCTATGGCATCGCCTCATGCTGTGGGCGCTTGGGCTGCTGTGCTGTTTGCCAGCAGCTTGGCAAGTGGCGTGCTGGGACAAGTGGCCACCACCGACGGACCGCTGGTGCTGTTTTGGTCCTTGCAACTGTGGCTGGTCTGGCGTGCAATGGCGCAGCCCTTGCGCTGGTCTCGATGGCTATGGGTTGGCGCTGTACTGGCCTTGGGAGTGTTGTCCAAGTACACCATGTCGGCTGTTTTGGCGAGTTGGGTGGTGTGGTGGTGGTTTGGCCACAGAAGCGTTGCTGTTAGCAAAGGCATGGCGTTGGCCGCCGGTTTGGCCGCCTTGGCCTTGTTACCGCATCTGGCTTGGAACCACGCACACGATTGGCCCACCTTGAAACACACCGCCGATTTGTTGTCCGGCGGCAGCGCTTCTTCTGGCTCGTTCTTTGCCAAATTATTGCCTCGCCTTCTTGAATACATTGGCTCTCAGGCCTTGCTAGCAGGTCCTGTTTTTCTTTTGGTGTCTATGGTGGCTGTCATGCGCCTATGGATCAAGCCAACCAGCCCTCCTCTGAACTTTTCCACCCGCCCGGCCTTGTGGGCGTGGCATGGCAGCTGGCCTTTGTGGGCCATTGGTGGTCTGCAAGCCATGCAAGGCACGGCGCAAATCAATTGGCCAGCACCGGCCTTGCTGGGCGCCTCTGTGGCATTGGGTTGGCTATTGGCGTCTCGACCCGCACCATGGCGCTGGCGCGAGCCAGTGGCAGTGCTTCTCATGGCCAGTTTTTTATCAACGGCTTTGTCGTTGGGGGGAGATTGGCGTGCTCGTTTGGGGCTGCCTGTCCAAAAATCCAAATGGGACTTGTGGGGCCGTGCGAGGGGCTGGGAAGAAGCTTTGCTGCAGTTCCAGCCCTTGGTGGCGTCCCACCCTGACGCAACATTGGTCGCCCTTGACCGCACGCTCATCATTCACGCTGCCTACACGTGGCGAGCTCAAAAAGTCATGGCCTTGAGTTGGCAACAAACACCACACCCCTTGCACCATTACGATTTACTTTACCGTTTTGACCCCGCCCAGCACCAAGGGCCGGTTTTGCTGTTGGTGATGGGAGAGTTACCTGGTTTTGTGCGTGAGCGTTACAAGCAGGTTGAGCTTTTGTCAGATCCTGCCCCCACTGGGCGACCGCTGTTTTTGTGGCTATTGAAAGAGCCTCAACCATGAAAGCTCGGCTGAGCGAAGCATGGGTAGGCGGCATGGGCCTGGGTTTATCCGTGCTGGTATTCACCCTGTGGCCAACGCTTGATCTGCAGATTTCCTTGGTATTTTTTGACATGCCAAGTGCCACGTTTCCAGCCAACAAGCTACCTTGGGTGCATGCGGTTTATGTGGCCACGCCATGGGTGGGCCGGGCGGCGTTCGTGCTGTTTTGCTTGGGTTTGTTGTATCTGAAAATACGCCCACAAGCTCAAATGTTGGGTTTACAAAGACGTTTGCTTGCATGGGTACTCATGGCGGTTGTGGGCTTGGGCGTGGTGGTGGACTGGGGATTGAAAAACAATGTGGGGCGTCCTCGCCCCGAGCAATTGCAACTGTTCGGCGCTGACAAACCTTTTGTCCCCGCGTTCCAATGGAGCACACACTGCGATGTCAACTGCAGCTTTGTCAGCGGCCATGCGGCGAGTGGATTCACCTTGATGGCTTGGGGCATGTGGGCGGGTTGGCGGCGGCGTCAAAAGTTCTTGCTAATGGGTATGGTTGCTGGTGCAGGTATTGGTGCAGTCAGGGTCGTCCAAGGCGGTCATTTTTTCAGCGATGTGGTTTTTTCGGGCTGGGCTGTTTGGCTCACCTATCTGTTGATTCGCTACATCTGGTTGTTGCTGCGCCTACGCCGTTTGAAGGACTGCCAAAATACGGCTTCTTCTCTGAAATAATCGCCAGCAGTCCTTAACGCAAGTTTTGTTCAACTATTAGAAAAATCACATCCCATCATGGAACTCCTAACAGACCCCCAAATGTGGGTGGCTTTGGCCACTTTAACCTTGCTAGAGTTGGTGCTGGGCATCGACAACATCATTTTCATTTCGATCTTGGTCAGCAAATTGCCCAAGGCGCAGCAGGAAATGGCGCGTCGCATTGGATTATTCATGGCGATGTTCATGCGCATCGCTTTGCTGCTTTTACTTTCAGTGATCATTGGCTTGGTCGAACCGCTGTTCACAGTCTGGGAGCAACCCTTTTCTGGGCGGGATTTGATTTTGCTTGCTGGCGGTTTGTTCCTTATTTGGAAAAGCACGGGTGAAATTCACCATTCGCTGGAAGGCGACGAGGCCCCCGCGAGTATGAATGCCAAAGCGAACCTGATGGCCATCATTGTGCAAATCATCATCATCGATTTGGTCTTTTCACTCGACTCCATCATCACCGCCGTGGGCATGGTTGACGATGTGCGCATCATGATTGCGGCAGTGGTCATATCGCTGGGTTTGATGATGTTGTTTGCCAAGGGGATTGGCCAGTTTGTTGACGCTCACCCCTCTATCAAGATGCTGGCTTTGAGTTTTTTGGTGGTGGTCGGTGTGGTGCTGGTGGCCGAAGGGTTTGGCCACCATGTACCCAAAGGCTATATCTACTTTGGCATGGCTTTCTCCTTTGGCGTGGAAATGCTCAATATTCGCTTTCGCAAAAAACGCTCGAATGCTGTGCAACTTCGTCAACCGACCATGCCAGGTGAAGATGACTGATGGTGTTTTGTCTCCATCTTGGGGGAGGGTCACGCTGCTGGTGTGTGCCTTGTGGCCAGCGCTTGGTTTAAGCCAAAGCGCTGGTTGTTTGCAAAGCTCCGCCTACTATGCTGAGTTTTACCAAGGCTTGTACACCATGCACCGGCATGGCTTAGATAGCTTTGCCAACGACTCAGCTGACCGACAGTTGTATTTTTTTCAGGTGCAGCGCAATGGCGACAAAATCGAGGCCAATCTGGTGAAAAGCGTAGAAGCAGACAACACTTTGTCGGCCAGCGATAAAAACAAACTCACGCAACTGCACCATGCGGTTGGACAGCGGTTTCGGGATATGGCGGCGACAGACGCCCAAAACGCTCAACCCAAAGACAGGACCAGCGTTTTACGGTCGCTACAAGAAGCTTGTCTGTAAAAAACAGTTAGGCCATGCGTCCAAACAGACTAGCAGCCTGAGTCATTCACCGTGCCATCGGGCATGACCGTTTTACAAAACTTGGTGTCATCAAGCTTGGCTTCATCCATCTTGGCACCCTTGAGATTGGTTCCGACCAACAAAGCGCCTCTTAAATTGGCCTTGGTCAGCACCGCTTCACTCAAATCAGCTCCGCTCAAATTGGCTTCACGCAAATAGGCGTTGGTGAAGTTGGCCAAATGCAAATTTGCGCCGGTGAAGTCCGTACGGCGCAAATTGGCGTCTTCGAAATTGGTTACCAAAGTGCGTTTCTCCATGGGTCGCTCGGCCATATTGGCCTTGTCCATCTTGGCCCCCGAGAGGTTGGCATTTTGAAAGTCTGCGCCGCGCATATCGCGACCGCTCATGGGGGCATCTGTCAAATCGCAGTATTTGCAGACATTGGTGGTTTTGAAGTCGTCAAACTTCGTCGCATCAAAAGCACCCGCCTGAAAAGGCCAAGCCCATGCAATGGAAGATAACAAAACGGCAAGCCTGGTGGTTGGACATTTGGTAAGCACAGAATTCCTTCAAAAAAGATCGATATTCACAGGGAATAACACCCAACCCTTGAGCAGGTGGGAAATACACAGGCCCCCTTCGCCTGATTGAGAACCATGCGATCATTACCACCCCGTTGTTGAGACCGCACCCATGTTGTTTGCCCATTCTCGCTTGTTTGCTTCCAGCACTGCCGCCTTTGCCCTGATGGCAGGGTTGCTTTGTTTCCTGCCACCGGCCAATGCACAAACAGAGGCCAACCGCACCCCGACCCCTGTCACGATCAACCAGCCAGGTTCGCCTGCGGTGCTGATTGACGGCAACAAAATCATGGATGCCAACCCCGCAACAGCGACCAAACCGCCCAGACCCGCCGCGCCTGCACCTGCTGACAGCTACACCTCACGCGGTGGTGTGCCGCAAAGCAGCACCGAAGAAACCCATTTGTCCAACGGCTTGGTATGCAAAACAGAAAAAGGGCAACGCACATGCCGCTGAAAGGAAAAACTTGGCGGCTGGGCATGGCAACCGTGTCTGCCAGCTTGCTCAGCGTCAGCGCATGGGGTTACACCGTCACCTGTGAAGCGCAGGGCAGTTTTCCTGAGATGGAGAAAATCATCGTCAAACCTGCGACGGTTGAAGTCAATATAGAGAGCATTGGCAACCATTTGTACATCAAGATCGAAGGACCCAAGCTGTATGGCATGTTCGTCAACACCTTGATCACCGAAGAATTCAAAGGGCAAGACCTCACCTCAAAAACCAGCATTTGGGTCAAGCGCACCCATATTGCTAGCCAAGAAGAAGCCGAAATCAAAATCACCCGCCAACCCGTCACGCTGTTTGCCATGAAAGATGTTTACCGCTATGGTAAAAATTTAAAATTCTTGGTGACTGGCCCCTGCCAACTTCCCTCTTAACGTCCAAACTCACCATGTCCGATTTAACTGTTCGCAAGCTCCTGATCGATTTAGAAGCGCCGTTTGAGTTGCGCTGGAATGGCGGCGATGCCTTCACGTCTGCTTTCATGAACGCTTTGTCCATGAGCTTTCCTTTGGGTGAGCAGTTTTTCATAGACTCCTTGCGCCGAGGCGTTAAAGAGTTAAGCCCAGAGCTGAAAGCCAGCTTTGCGCAAGATATCAAAGGTTTTATCGGGCAAGAAGCCACCCATCGTCGTATCCACGAACGCTTTAACCACCATGTCTTAAACCAAGGCATGGTCAATCATTGGGAAAAACGGATTCTTCGCCGTATTGCACTTATCAACCAGAAAAAAGCCATCCATGCCGTGGCAGTCACAGCGGCCTATGAGCACTACACCTCGGTCTTCGCCGCTTGGTTGCTCAACCACCCAGACTTTTTGGCGCAAGCGCCGCAGCGTTTGCAAACCCTGTGGATGTGGCATGCCAGCGAAGAAACCGAACACCGAAGCGTGTCTTTTGATATTTACCGCGCCATGGGTGGCAATGAAGTTTGGCGTAAACGCTGGATGATCACCGTCACTGTGTTTTTCTTGACCGACATACTGCGACAAACCTGCAGTAACCTGTGGCATGAGGGCAGTCTTTTCAAGGCCAGCACTTGGCGCAGTGCGTGGCGTCACCTGTTTGCGAAAGAGGGGCTGTTCACCAGCTCTTATGCCTCTTGGAAGCAGTATTTCCGAGCAGATTTTCACCCCACTGAGCATGATGACCAGTTGTCGCGGCAGTGGTTACAAACACACCAACAGGCGTACAAAGCCATTGGTCAGTCCGCTTAAAGCCCTTTTTCATTCAACTGAGCATGCTCGACCCTCAAGCCAAAGCCCTTTTACAACTCATGGTGGACCGCGGTGTGCCACCGGTCAACACTTTGCCGCCCAAAGAAGCGCGAGATTTTTATGTTTTGCGCAAAGCTTTGACGCAACCTGACCCGCCCGTCATGTCGCATGTGCATGACCATTTGCCCAACTTGGGCGGGGTGCAAGTGCCTGTCCGTGAATACCGCCCCATGGGTGTCACTGCCAACGCGGTCTTGCCTGCATTGGTTTACTACCACGGCGGTGGCTGGGTGATTGGCAATATCGAAACCCACGATGTGTTGTGCCGCCAACTCAGCAACGCCAGTGGCTGCGCTGTGTTTTCGGTGGATTACCGCTTGGCCCCAGAGCATGTATTTCCAGCGGCTTATAACGATTCATTGGCTGCCTTTCATTGGGTGGTTGCACAAGCTGCTGCTTTGCACATCGACCCACGCCGTGTGGCGGTCGGTGGCGACAGCGCGGGGGGCAATTTGGCTGCTGCGGTTGCGTTGGGCACCAAGGACGCAGCCCACAAACCAGCTTTTCAACTGCTGATTTACCCTGCCACGCTGATGTACCCCGACACCCCCAGCTACCACGCCAATGCAGAGGGCTATGGTTTAACGGCAGTGGCCATGCACTGGTTCATGGACCACTATTTACCCACACGTGAACATGCCAACGATTGGCGTGCTTCTCCGCTGAAAGCGCCCTCTCATGCAGGACTGCCCCCCGCGCTGGTGTTGACCGCTGGCTATGACCCCCTGAAAGACGAGGGCTACCAGTACGCTGATGCTTTGTCTGCGGCTGGCGGCGTGGCCGAATACATTTGCTTTGAACGGCAAATCCACGGTTTCATCACCATGGGTCGCATCATGCGCGAAGCGCTCAGCGGTGTTGAAGTGTGTGCACAAGCGCTTCGTCGTTATTTAACTTCTTGAAATGCCCGCTATGAAACTCAACGTCAACGGACAAACCCACCAACTCGATGTCGAACCCGAGATGCCACTACTGTGGGCACTTCGCGATGAACTCGATATCAAAGGCCCCAAATATGGTTGCGGCATTGCCCTGTGCGGTGCTTGTACCGTGTTGCTTAACGGCGAGCCCGTACGCTCTTGCTCTTACCCCGTATCCTCTGCTGCAGGACAACAAGTGGTCAGCATCGAAGGTTTGGCCACCAAGGGCAAACTTCACGCAGTCCAAAAAGCTTGGATAGACCACCAAGTACCGCAGTGCGGCTACTGCCAAGGCGGTCAAATGCTGGCAGCCGTTGCGCTCCTGAAAAAGAAACCCAAGCCCACCGACGAAGACATCGATGCAGCCATGACGAACATTTGCCGCTGCGGCACCTATGCCCGTATGCGTACCGCCATCCATGCTGCAGCCCGTCAGGCAGGTCAATCATGAAGCGCCGCCATTTTTTACAGGTCAGCGCTAGCGCCACTGCAGCTCTCAGCTTGGGTTTTGTGCTGCCGTCGCAAGCCCAAACCGGTAACGCCCAAGAGGTCAATGCATGGATAGATATCCATGCTGATGAATCCATCGTGATTCGCTATGCACGCACAGAAATGGGCCAAGGCAGCCGTACCTCTGCACCCATGCTGATTGCTGAAGAGCTCGAAGTCGATTGGAAGAAAGTACGTATTGAAGATGTGCAAGCGCATGAAAACTTGAAGCGTAAGCGCACCTATGGCGACATGGCCAGCGTGGGCAGCCGCACCATCCGCAACTCACAAGAGTATTTGCGCAAAGCCGGAGCCTCTGCCCGCATGATGCTGGTTCAAGCGGCGGCCCAGCGTTGGAGCGTACCTTTGAATGAATGCCAAGCCGTAAAAGGCAAAGTGGTTCACACACCCAGCAAGAAAAGCTTCAGCTATGGTCAGTTAGCAGCAGATGCCTCCAAGCTCAGTCCGCCTACAGACATTCCTTTGAAAGACCCCGCCTCTTGGACCTTGGCTGGCAAACCCATCCCCAGGGTGGACATGCATGACATCGTGACCGGCAAGATTCGCTTCGGCGTCGATACCCAGTTGCCCGGTATGTTGCACGCTGCCATTGCCCAGTCGCCGGTGTTTGGTAGCAAGGTCGTAAGCATTGACAGCAGCAAGGTGGATAACCGCCGTGGCATTGTGAAAGTGCTGAACATGGGCGAGTTTGTGGCGGTGGTGGCGGACAACTGGTGGCGTGCCAAAGAGGCTTTGCGTGATGTGTCCATTGAATGGGACAGCGGCAAGTACGCCCAAGTCAACAGTGCAAGCTTGATGAAGCTCTACCGCGAAGGTTTGAGCCAAAGCGATGCCGCTGTGGCGCGTCAAGACGGTAATGCAGTGGCTACGCTAGAGAAGGCCAGCAAGGTTATCGAAGCCGAGTACTACACCCCTTACTTGGCCCACGCCACCCTCGAGCCCATGGTTTGCACTGCCTTGTTGCAAGGCGATCAATTGCAAATTTGGGTGTCTACCCAAAACCCAGAGTCCAGCTTAGCCGCAGCAGCCAGCACCGCCGAAGTACCACAAGAAAACGTCAAGGTGTTCGCCATGCAAATGGGCGGCGGCTTGGGGCGTAAAAGCCCGCAAGACTTCACACGCCAAGCAGTGGCGATTGCCAAGGCCATGCCCGGCAAACCGATCAAACTCATGTGGAGCCGCGAAGAGGACACCCAGCACGACCTCTACCGCCCTGCCAGCTTGGTCAAAGTTCGCGCCAGCATTCAAGCCGACGGCAAACCGGAGGCTCTTCACATCCGCGTGAGCGCACCTTCGATTTTTTCTCAGCTGCTGCGCATGCCGCTGCAAAACGGCGTCGACCCCCAAGCCGTTGCCGCATTCAACGATCACCCTTATGCCATTCCCCATTGCTTGGTGGACTTTGCCCAACGCAGTACCCATGTGCCTGTGGGTTTTTGGCGTACCGTGGGTCACTCGCAAAACCCATTTGTACGTGAGTGTTTTTTGGATGAGTTGGCGCATGCAGCTGGCGTTGACCCTTTGGCTTACAGGCTCTCACTTTTGCCCAACAACGAAAAAGCCAACCGAGATCGCGGCATCTTGCAGGCTGTGGCCAAAGCCGCTGATTGGGACAAACCTCTGCCAGCAGGTGTTTTTCGCGGGATAGGGCAAACCGATGGCTACGGCAGTCACACAGCCTGTGTTTGCGAGGTTTCGGTCAATGCCAAAGGCGAGGTTCGGATTCACCGCATCGTGATCGGCATTGACCCTGGCTATGCGGTCAACCCCGACAACATCCAAGCCCAGCTGCAAGGCAGCGTGGTGCATGGTTTGACAGCTATTTTCTGGGGTGAGATGACTGTGAAAGATGGCCGCATTGAGCAATCCAATTTCCACGATTACCGCATGATGCGCATGAATGAAATGCCCAAAGTGCAAACCGTGATTGCCCCCAGCGGCGGTTTTTGGGGCGGCGTGGGCGAGCCTGCCCAAGCGCCTTTGGCGCCAGCCTTGGGCAACGCTTTGTTTGCTGCCACTGGCAAACGCCTACGCTCTTTGCCCTTGAAAAACCATGGTCTGAGCTTGGTCAAAGCATGAAACAGGTGTGGTTGCTTGCTGTGTTGGCGCTTAGCCCTTTGGTGTGGGCAGCAGACACCATGCATGCCACACCCTCAGCTGTAACGGCGGATGCAGCACGTGGTCGCAAGCTGCTGTTGGCTCGCCAAGACACCGGCTGCATTTTGTGCCACCAACTGCCGGGTTTCAAAGAAGGCGGCGAAATGGGCCCCTCACTGACTGGTGTGGGTGAGCGCCTGAGCAGCGAGCAAATTCGCCAACGCATTGCCGACCCCCGTGTGCTAAACCCCCAAACCTTTATGCCTGCTTACTTCAGTACCGCAGGTCTTCATAATGTCGCCAAACCCTTGCAAGGAAAGACTGTGCTCACAGAGCAAGGCCTGGAAGACATCATTGCCTATTTAGTAAAGAACCCTTCATGAGGTCTCGCTTGTTTTCTCGTCGTCAATCTATCTTGGCTATTTTTCAAACCACCCTCGCTGCCAGCGTTGGGGGTTTTTGGCTGGGTTCTGCCAAAGCGCAGGTGGACAAACTCACCATCACCGGCTTGTCTGAGGCCCGTTTGCGCACCTTTGAAGAGATGGTGCGCCCTTATGTGCAAAGCCAAGAACTCAAAAAAGAACGCGTGTCCTTGTCCTTGCCCATGCTGGCAGACAACGGCCACATGGTGCCCTTGAGTTTGAAGATTGACAGCCCCATGACCGAGGCTTCCCACATCACCCATGTCTACCTGATCTCTCAACGCAACCCAGTTCCTTTGATAGCGAAGTTTGTCATGGGTCCATGGAGTGGTCGTGCTGACTTGAGCACAAGGGTGCGTTTGTCGGGCAACCAAAACGTGATTGCGCTGGCCAGGTTGTCCGATGGCAATTTCATTTACGACGTGCAAGAGGTGGTGGTCACCGAAGCAGCTTGCGTGGACAACGGCTGATGAGTTCCGCTCGCTTGCAAATCCCTCCCCGCATCTTTCAAGGCGATGTGTTCAAAGTACGCCTGTTGGTAAACCATCCCATGGACAGTGGTTTTTTACGCGATATCGATGGCGTGATCATTCAGCGCAACGTCATCCGACACCTGCTTTGCACATTGAATGGACGAGAGGTGTTTCGTGTGGAACCCACCACAGGCGTAGCAGCCAACCCTTTGTTTGAGTTTTATTTGCGTGCTACCGAGTCGGGCGATATGCTGTTTCGCTGGGTCGATGACAAGGCCTACATTGGCGAATTACGCCACACCTTGGTGGTCGAAGCCGCCAATGTCTCCAAGCCTGCCAGCAACTGATCGCCCACTTATGCGCTTTGCCGTTTGCAGGACTTTGCTTTTGGGGTTGTGGGCCATCTCATCGCTTGCCCTGACTTCCCATGCGCAGCAACGCCTGATCCCTTTGGATAAGCTGCAATCTGGTCTGCATTATTCAGGCGCCGAAGTGCAGTCTTTGCAAACCGATGAGTTTGCCAACCCTGGCAATATCGCCTTAGACAGCGGCACCAAGTCCTGGGCCAAACCAGACGGTAAAACCAACAAAAGCTGCCAGTCCTGCCATGGTGAACTCGTCAAAATGAAGGGCGTATCGACTCGCTACCCAGCCATCGACAAAGCCACCGGCAAACTCTTTAACTTGGAAGACCGCATCCGCAACTGCCGCGTGAAAAACCAAAAAGCCGCTGAATGGACTTTTGAGTCCGATGAGTTGGTGGCCATGACACTGGCCGTCACCAGCACCTCTCGCGGCCTGCCTTTGCAAGCACAAATTGACGGGGCAGCCAAAAGGCATTTTGAAAACGGCCAACGTCTTTTCATGACCCGCCAAGGGCAAATGAACTTGGCCTGTACGAATTGCCACGACCAGCACTATGGGCAAAAGCTCTATACCGACCCTTTGAGCCAAGGCCAAGCCAACGGCTACCCGCTCTACCGTATCGATTGGCAACGTGTTGCCTCTCTAGAGCGGCGACTGCGTTTTTGCTACACCGGCGTGAAAGCCGAAATTCCCCCGTGGGGCCACAGTGATATACGTGACATCAGCCTCTACCTGATGTGGCGCGGACAAGGCTTGCTCGTCGAAGCACCTGCGGTGCGCAAATAAACGACAGCTAAAACGTGGCCAAAACCTTGGTCCATAAAGCGGGTGTCACCTCTGGCATGACACCAAACCAAGAAGCAAACGCTGGTCTGGCTTGGTGCAACAACATGCCCAAGCCATTGACCGTGGGGTTGCCACGCGAAGCAGCACGCAGCAATAAATCGGTTTGCAAGGGGGTGTAAACAATGTCGGATACCAAAGCCTGAGCTGGCAATGCGTCGAGTTGCAAGTCCAGGACAGGCTGACCCTGCATCCCTTGGGTCGTGGTGTTGACCAACAATGCAGCGCCCTCAAGCGCGGCATGACGCTCAGACCAAGCAAAAGCCTTGACGGGTGCGCCAAATTCTTGGGCCATAGAAACGGCTTTGTCATGGCTGCGGTTGAACAAACGAATATCTGTCGCACCGGCATCGGCCAATGCCCACACCACCGCTCGAGCAGCACCACCTGCCCCCAACACCACGGCAGGGCCAGCATTGGCTTGCCAACTGCTATGGGCTTCACGCAAACTTTGGATGAAACCAAAGGCATCGGTGTTGGTGCCGTGCAAACTGCCGTCAGCACGCACAGTCAATGTATTGACAGCACCTATGCGCTGAGCCACAGGATCAATTTCATCAAGCCATGGCAAGGCTTCTATCTTGTGCGGCAAGGTCAGGTTGCAGCCCGCAAAGCCCAAAGCTTTCAGGCCGGTCAAAGCCTCTTGCAAATTGACAGGGTTGACAGCCAGCGGGACATAAGCACCGCGTAAACCGTACTGGGCTATCCAGTGCGAATGAATGCGTGGTGAGCGAGAGTGGGAGATAGGCCACCCCATGACCCCAGCCAGAATGAATGAATGAGTTGCCATAAGACCATTAGCATATCGTGAGTTGTAAGCTAAGAATCCTGCCCCTTATGTGAAACAATCTGAGCAGTCCCGTCCACTGTCCCGAGATGTCAGCCACTACGCCCACTTCTATTGCTCGTTTTCACCATTTCTTAGCGCAAATCACGCGTTTGGTGGATATTGCGCCCACAGAAGCCGAACTTTTGGCTCAAGCGCGTCAATGCCTGCAGTCCCTGATAAGCCACGATGACTGGTTGCTACCCGAGTTTGCACAGCCCCACCCACAGCATTACCAGCAGTATTTGTTGTATGCAGATCCACAAGACCGCTTTTCTGTGGTGAGTTTTGTGGGTGCGCCTCGTGTATCCACGCCTATCCATGACCACACCGTCTGGGGCTTGATGGGTATGTTGCGCGGCTCTGAGTTTTGCCAACCCTATAGCCGCATGTCGGATGGACGTTGGGCACCTGCAGGTTTTCAAATCGATATGCTGCCTGGAGACATTGAAGCCGTCTCGCCCCGCATCGGGGACGTGCATAAAGTTTGGAATGCCTTAGCCGACCAAGTTTCTGTCAGCATCCATGTGTACGGTGGCAATATCGGTCAGATGGAATGCAACAGTTACCGAGAAGATGGCTCACGCAGCAAATTGGTGTCAGGCTACGCCAACATCACCACGGCACATGAAGCACCCTTGCACCCACCTCCAGTTGTTATTGCAACCCCAGCCCCAAGCCCTGCCGTTGCACCAACTGTGCTCGTACCCCTGCCGATAAGTGAAGCGACTTTGCCCACCAGCCACCCACCAACTGACGAAACCCCGACACAAGCAGTTGCGACTGAGGCCCCGCACCCCTACGCCGTGACCAGTTACGCACACATCAAGGCGGCGCTGTTGGCCAAGGAAGAAATTGCGCTTGTGGATGTTCGCGAAGAGGGGTCTTATGCCCAAAGTCATCCTCTGTTTGCCATCAACCTTCCCTATGGGCGCATTGAAGTGGAAGCATACAGGCGCATACCAAGACGTGACACACCCGTGGTGGTTTATGACAATGGTGAAGGCTTGGCTTTGCAGGCCATTCCCGTGTTTCAACGCATGGGTTATAGCCAGCTAAGCGTCATGCAAAACGGCTTGGCTGGCTGGGCTGCCGCAGGTGGTGAATTGTTTCGCGATGTCAACGTACCAAGCAAATCGTTCGGTGAACTGGTGGAAGCGCAACGCAAAACCCCCTCGTTTTCTGCACACGAAGTCAAAGCCTTGCTCGACAGAGGTTCCGACATGGTGCTGTTGGATGCCCGCCCTTTTGATGAATACCAAACGATGAGCATTCCAGGTGCGGTCAACGTCCCAGGGGGTGAGTTGGTATTAAGGGCACGCTCGCTTGCGCCAAGTCCCACCACCCGCATCGTGGTCAACTGTGCAGGTCGCACACGCGGCATCATCGGTGCGCAATCGCTGATCAACTCTGGCATACCCAACCCCGTGTGCGCCTTGCGCAATGGCACCATAGGGTGGATGCTTGCAGGATTGGATTTGGTCAAAGGAGCTACCCAGCGTTTTGGCGAAATCTCTGACAACGATCGCAGCAAAGCCGCTGCCTCTGCCTTGGCCTTGTTGTTCCGCGTAGGTGTGCCCAGGGTTGAGCAGTCCACGGTGAAGCAATGGTTAAGCGAGACTGATCGCAACACCTATGTGTTTGATGTTCGTACCCCAGAAGAATATGCCCAAGGTCATTGGCCAGGCGCTATCAGTGCGCCTGGGGGACAGTTGGTGCAAGAAACCGATCACTTCATTGGCGTGCGAGGTTCGCGTGTGGTGGTCTACGATGATGACGGAGTACGCGCCAGCATGACGGCTTCGTGGTTGGCCCAGATGGGTTGGCAAGTCGCGGTCATCAAAGACATCACAAGCCAAGATCTGCAAAGCAAAACCGCAGTTTCAGAAGATGAATTGCCGCTCACGCTTTCGCCCTTGACTGTGGTTGATCCCCCTACCCTCAAAACATGGCTGGCCAACCGCAGCAACCTGAGCATGGTCATCGATGTGGGCGACAGTGCAACTTATGTCAAACGCCATATCCCAGGTGCTTGGTGGCTGTTGCGCTCTCAGTTAGCCCAAGACTTCACTCGCGTACACAAAGCCAACCGCTATGTTTTGACCTGTGGAGATGGCCGTGTTTCACGCTATGCCGTGGCAGAGTTGCAACCCCTGCTGCGCCCCGGCGTGGAGGTTCTTTGGTTACCTGGCGGCAATGCAGCTTGGCAAGCTGCAGGCTTTAGCACCCAACAGGGTGAGTCTTATTTGGCCAGTCCGCGCATTGACTGCTACCGCCGCTCTTACGAGGGCAGCGATAACCCAGCACTTGCCATGCAAGCCTATCTGGATTGGGAATCCGGTTTGGTCGAACAACTCAAACGTGACGGCACACACCACTTTAAGGTGATTTAACTCCCTATGGATACCGCTTGGGTTGCGCTTGCACTCACCCTGAAAGTCGCGGGTTGGGCCACTGCCATCAATTTGCTGCTGGGTGTTGCAGTGGGCTATGCCTTGTCGCGTTGGCGTTTCCGTGGTCGTGATGTCATTGACGCCGTACTTACTTTACCCATGGTCTTGCCCCCCACAGTGCTGGGCTACTACTTGCTTGTTTTATTGGGTCGCCGTGGTGCGATAGGTCAGTGGTTGCAACAGAACCTTGGCATTGAATTGATCTTTACTTGGCAAGGTGCGGTCATTGCTGCCAGTGTGGTGGCCTTTCCACTGGTGTTCAAAGCAGCCCGAGCAGCTTTTGAAAATGTTGAACCTACGCTAGAGCAAGCCGCACGGGTACTGGGCCTGAGTGAGGTGGCCGTCTTTTTCCGTGTCACGCTGCCTTTGGCTTGGCGAGGTATTTTGTCTGGCACCCTCTTGGCCTTTGCACGTGCAACCGGCGAATTTGGCGCCACGCTGATGGTGGCTGGCAGCATCGTCGGTGAAACGCAAACCCTGTCTATCGCTGTATATGAAGCCGTGCAAGCGGGGCAAGACCAAACTGCCAACTTTTTGGTTCTGGTGACCTCGGTCAGTTGCTTGGCCATACTGTTGGGTGCGGGTTATTTGGCGCCTGGCCGTATTGCGGGCCAAGCGCAAAGAGGTGAACGATGATGTGGCAAGTCGAGCTGCACAGTCGCTTGGGGAATCAACCCTCTGCTTTCGAGCTTGACATTGCTTTCACCAGCGATGCGCAACGACTGGTGCTGTTTGGACCGTCGGGTGCAGGCAAGACACAAACATTGATGATGATGGCGGGTTTGAACGCACCCCAGCAAGGCAAAGTGGTCTTCAAAGACAAGGTCTTGCTCGACACTCACCGAGGTATTCATCTTCCTGCTCGCCAGCGAGGCCTTGGCTATGTGTTTCAAGACTATGCGCTGTTTCCGCATTTGACGGTGCGTCAAAACATTGGGTTTGCATTGGCACAAGGTTGGAGCAACCCTTCACCTGCCCACCAAGACCCCGCGATTGAGCATTGGACAGAGGTGTTTCAGCTGCAAGCGGTTGCTGACCTGTACCCCGAACAACTCTCAGGTGGTCAGCGCCAACGCACCGCCTTGGCCAGAGCGCTGGTGGCCAGTCCACAGGCTTTGTTACTCGATGAGCCTTTCGCTGCCATGGACCGCCCATTGCGACAGCGTTTGCGCAGTGAGTTATTGCAACTGCAAGCAGATTTGTCTTTACCCATGGTGCTCATCACCCATGACGAGGAAGATGTGCAGGCCTTTGCCCAAGAGGTGATTCAAGTGGACAAAGGGCGGGTGCTTAGCGGCTCCAACCCATCCGACTGAGCAAGCCATCGCGCTTGACCCACTGGTGCCATACAGCAGCCGATATATGCAAGATGATGATGATCATCATGATAAAAGCGGAAACTTCATGGATCGTTCCGAAGATCTCCTTACCCACGGTTGAGGGCTCCCACCATTTGGGCAAAGGAAAGCCAAAGAACTTGACGGGGTATTGAGAAAAACTCGACCCCATGAAACCCGAGACAGGCAGTATGACCATGCACACATACAAAAGCCGATGGGCCCATTGGCTCAGCCTATTTTGAAATTCGGTATTGCCGATGGGCGGTGCGGGTACCGAGTGGGTAATACGCCAACCTAAGCGCCACAAAATCAAAAAGCCTAAGCAAATACCGATGGACTTATGCAGGTTGAACCACTCAGCACGAATACCTGGCGGATCTTTGGGAATGTCTTCCATCCACAAGCCCAAGCCCAGTTGGTAAAAAAGACCGATGGCCAAGACCCAATGAAGCACCACCAACATGCGGTCGTATTGAAGAGGCAAATTGGCTTCGCTAAGGTTGTTGATATTGGCAGAGTCTTGACTCATGAAGGCTTTCAGTAAATTGACAAACGCAGGACAACTAGTTAATCACCACGCCCCAAGGTAGTTTGCCTGTTGGGATTTCTTTAACCATTTTGCGGCTGGCAATATCCACCACGCTGACAGAGCCACTGCGCCCAGAAGCGATGTAGAGTTTTTTCCCATCAGGCGAAAAACCCATGTTCCAAGGACGTTGACCAATGGCGATGTTCTCCACCACCTTGAAGGTAGCAGTATCTACCATGGACACATTGGCGTCGCCTCCGTTGGTCGCAAACACATAAGTACCGTCTGGCGAGACCGCAACGCCTGCTGTGCGTTTGCCCACAGACTGTTTGCCCACTACTTTTCGTTCGGTCATATCGATGGCTACCAACAAACTGGCAGACTCGACAGCCACATAGGCTTTTTTACCATCAGGGCTGAATGCGATGCCGCGTGGACGCTCGCCTACTTTGATGGAAGCTACTTGCTTGCGTTTTTCGATGTCCAACACATCGACAAGATCTGCTTCTTCGGCAGAAACCAGCATGAGCTTGCCATCAGGACTGAACACACCATGCTCTGGGTTTTTGCCATGAACGGCAATGTCGAACTCCACTTTCAGTCGCTGGGTGTGTATGAAGCTGATGCTGTTGGAACCCTCATTGGCAACGCCCAGCCATTCCCCATTGGGCGAGCAGTACACAGCCTCAGGCGATTCACCCAGGGGAACGCGTTGCTCAATCACACCCTTCAAAGGGTCAATCACCAACAACTGCGCTTTGGTCTGTTCTGTGACGTAGAGTTTTTTGCTGCCCTTGCAAACAGCCACACCACGCGGTTTACCACCTGTCTCCATGGAGGAAACAACGGTATCTGTGGCGATGTCAATGACAGAGATGGTGCCTGCACCCTCATTCGTGGCATAAGCACGGGATTGTGCAAAGACTGGGTTGAGAGACAACAACAACAAAGCGGAAAAAGAGAAGCAGTGGATGCGTTTCATTGCGAAGACTTTCAAGTCAAAAGAATTTATTGTCAAACTATCTTAATTGAATTGAATCCCCCTTAAATTGTTGAGAATACTCAGCTATATTTCAGCATGGACTCAGTTAAAACCCCTGACGCAGAAGACGCAAAAACAAGAAAAATCAAACGTATTCTTCCATTGATTGTCGGCGTGTCTTTGTTCATGGACCAGCTAGACGCCACGATAGTCAATACCGCGATTCCTGCAATGTCTGTCAGTCTGGGGGTTACTCCTCTGAGCCTCAAGGCGGTCATGACAAGCTACTTACTGAGCTTGGCAGTCTGCATCACGCTGAGCGGTTGGATGGCCGATCGATTTGGCTCTCGCCGAGTTTTTGCCAGCGCAGTGGCTTTATTTACCTTCGCATCTTTCTTGTGTGGCATCTCCAATTCTCTTGAGATGTTGATTGCCTCGCGGGTATTGCAAGGAGTTGCTGCTGCACTCATGATGCCTGTGGGTCGTCTTTTGATCGTGCGAACCTTTGACAAATCAGAACTGCTCAAAGCAATGAATTTTGTGATCATTCCTGCTTTGATGGGCCCTTTGCTGGGTCCCACGATTGGCGGTTTGATCATTCATTGGTTTTCTTGGCAGATGATTTTTTTCATCAACATCCCCATTGGGATTGCTATTTTGTATTTGGTCAAAGACTATGTTCCGCAATACCAAAGTGAGGAGAAGAAGTCATTTGATTTTTGGGGCTTCTTGCTGTTTGGAACGGGCTTTGGTCTTCTGACGTGGATGCTGGATCTGGTTGGCAACAATCACCCCAATTTCGCCTTGATCATCCCAGGTGGGATGATTTCGCTGCTCATGATTGGCTGCTATGTTCTGTATTCCCAAAGAGCCTCCTCACCCTTGCTGAACTTAAAGTTGTTCAAAATTCGAACATTTCGGGTTTCTGTTCTTGGAGGGTTTTTTAGCCGCTTAGGGCTGGGAGCCCTGCCTTTCCTTCTGCCGTTTTTTTACCAAATCGGCTTGGGTTTTCCAGCATGGAAGGCCGGATTACTGACCATTCCGACCGCCCTTGCTGCCATCAGCATGAAGGTTTTTTCATCCAAAGTTTTAGCCACCTTGGGGTACAAAAGGGTGTTGATTTTGAACACAGCTTTGATCGCAATGACTTTCGGTATTTATGCCTTCATTGACGCACAAACTTCGGTGGGATTCATTTTGCTAATCAACCTCTGCATGGGCTTGTTCAGTTCACTGCAAATGGCCAGTATCAATTCAATGGCTTTTGCAGACATTTCTAAAAACAGCGCCAGCATGGCAAGCACCATCAGCAGTTCAATGCAACAAATGACCATGAATTTTGGCTTGGCCAGTGGCGCTTTGATCGCTGGGTTTTTTCTGCAAAATATGGAAAACAGCAACCCTGAAGAAACCATCGTCGCCGTTCAGCACGCTTTTTTGGCGCTGGGGCTTATGACTGCGGCTTCAGTGGTGTGGTTTTTGTACCTGCGCAAAGACGATGGTGCGCAAATCGCTGGGCGCCCATAAACAGCTCTTGCCAAGCGCTGCCATGGGCC
This sequence comes from Bordetella parapertussis, assembly GCA_945882755.1. Classification (GTDB taxonomy): domain Bacteria; phylum Pseudomonadota; class Gammaproteobacteria; order Burkholderiales; family Burkholderiaceae_C; genus Limnohabitans. Next base: position 32,616 of record CAMCWS010000005.1, read on the forward strand.
CAAGGTCTGTTGTGCTTATTCCACCTTGCTCAATTTTTTCGAATTGATAGCGTCGCGGAAAATCAAAGGCTTGACCTCTATGCGCTTTTCATCGGGCAATTGGGCCAACGCAACAGCATCCAGAACCACTTGGTGATGCGGTGATTTGTCACACACAGGATCTGCATTTTCAGCCTCCCCTGTCAACATCAATGCCTGACAACGACAACCACCAAGGTCTTTGGCTTTTTCGGGGCAACTGCTGCAAGGCTCTTTCATCCAAGCATCGCCTCTGTAGAAGTTAAATGGCTTGGATTCGTACCAAATTTCTTTGACCGATGTATTTTTGACGTTGGGAAACTCCAAGTGTTTGATCATCTTGGCGGTATGGCATGGCAAGGCAGTTCCATCCGGCGTGATGGTTAAGAAGATATTTCCCCATCCATTCATGCATTTTTTGGGTCGGGTTTCGTAGTAATCAGGCACCACGAAAAAGATTTTCAACTTATCGCCTAATTTTTCTCTGTACTCGTTTGTGATGCGTTCTGCACGAATCAACTGTTCGCGGCTTGGCATCAGACCATCACGGTTGAGTTGGGCCCAAGAGTAATACTGGCTGTTGGCCAATTCAAGGTATTCAGCGCCTAAATCGACAGCCAACTCGATGATCTTGTCGATGTAATCGATATTGAGACGATGCACCACACAGTTTAAAACCATGGGCCATCCATTGGACTGGATCAACTCTGCAGCTTTTTTCTTCAATGCAAAAGTTTTGGTGTGGGACAAAAAATCATTCAATTCTCTGGTGGAGTCTTGGAATGACAATTGAACATGGTCCAAACCCGCCAGCTTCAAGGCCTTGGCTCGCTCGGGGGTAAAGCCAATGCCTGAAGTGAGTAAGTTGGTATAGAAACCCAGCTTATGCGCTTCTGCAACCAATTCCTCAAGGTCATCGCGAACCAAGGGTTCACCGCCGGAAAATCCACATTGAACGCTGCCAGCTGCACGCGCATCTCGCAAAACACGAATCCACTCTTGGGTTGTGAGCTCTGGGCCGTGCTGTGCAAAGTCAACAGGGTTGTAGCAAAACACACAATGCAAAGGACACGCATAGGTGACCTCAGCCAAAAGCCACAGGGGTGGTCCAACCGCTTGGTCTGCAATCACAGTCGTTGATGTCATAGTTTTACCCACCCTTGCTTCATGGCGATGTCTAAAAACCCCAGCACCTCTTTTTGTAAGCCCGTGGCTTCAAACGCAGTTTCCAGCTCGGTAATGAGCGCTTGCATGGTCTTTTCGCCATCGAGCCGTTTCAGGATCTCGCCGGCACTGGTGTTGAGTTTGACCATGCCTTCCGGATACAGCAGGACCCAAGATTGTTGAACCTCTTCCCATTGCAACCGAAACATGGAAGCCACAGAAGGCTTACTGATTAACAAGTCGTCATCGGACATCATTTTTTGGGACCTGTAATTTGAACCTTGCACTGATCCAGCATGATGGCGTCTGCCAAAGACCACAACACATCCAATTTGAACTGCAAAATTTCTAACGCACGTTCTTGCAATGCACGGGTCTGACTGAAGTAATTCAAGGTAAAGCTCAAACCATGGGCGACATCGCGGCGAGCCTGGGTTAATCGATTTTTAAAGTATTTCAAGGCAACCGCGTCCACCCAAGGGTACTGTTCTGGCCAAGTGTCAATTCGCTGCTGGTGTATGTGAGGCGCAAAAAGTTCGGTCAAACTGGAGGCCACCGCTTCTTGCCAAGAGTGGCGTCTTGCAAAATTCACGTAGGCATCCACGGCAAAACGGCTGGCTGGCGCAACGTAGCGCAGAGACACCACATCGTCACGGCTCAAACCGACAGCTTGGCCTAACTGTATCCATGCCTCTATACCGCCCTCGTCTTTGATGCCGTTGAGCTCAAAACCATCGTGGTCAAGGATGCGCAATATCCACTCTCGACGGATTTCACTGTCGTTGCAGTTGGACAAAATCGCAGCGTCCTTGATGGGGATAGAGATTTGATAGTAAAACCGATTGGCAACCCAGCCCCGCAATTGCTCTGCAGAAAGCTTGCCCTCTGCCATCATGACGTGAAAAGGATGGTGGATGTGGTAACTGGTGCTTTTGCCTCTGAGCAAGGATTCAAACTCTTCCTTGCCCCAAGGTTCGCGCGGGTCGTTGAACACCTCAATTGCAACGTTTCTCATAGCGTAATTTCCATTCCGTCAAATGCCACCTCAATGCCGTGCTCAGTCAGCGTCTTTCGCTCAGGGCTGCTTTCATTCAGGATGGGGTTGGTGTTGTTGATGTGAATCAAAACTTTTCTCACATGGCTTGGCAATTTATCGAGCCATTCAATCATGCCATCGGGTCCTGTTTGCGGCATGTGTCCCATGGCACGCGAGGTTTTCTTTGAAGCACCCAAATCGATCATTTCAGTGTCTGTCCACAAAGTACCGTCCACCAAAACACAATCGGCTTTTTGCATCGCAGACCAAACATGGGACTCCATTTGGCCAAGTCCTGGTGCATAAAACAAAGTTTTTCCAGTGTCTTCATCTGCCACAGTGAGTCCAACGTTGTCGCCCGGTTGAGGTTGATCGCGATGCGGTGAGTATGGTGGCGCATTGCTGATCAAGGGAATTGCCTCGAACTTCAAATGGCTTAATTTTGGGATGCTGAATGATGACTCAAGTGCCAAGGGGTGCAAGTCAACACCACAATAATATTCAAGCACATTGAACAAAGGATTGCCGGTCGTCAGATCTTCTTTTACCAAGGGGTGACACCACAAAGGTAAACGCCCCTTGTGTTCGCGCAACATCAACAGTCCTGTTGTATGGTCAATTTGAGCATCCATGAGCATGACCGCAGCTATTCCAGAGTCGCGCAACGATCTGGCCGGTTGTAACTGGGGAAATGCTTTTATTTGCTGAAGAATGTCCGGCGAAGCGTTGACCAACAGCCAATCTTGTGCGTTCGAAGAAATGGCAATGGAGGACTGGGTTCTGGCGCGGTGATGAAGACTACCTGCTCGAACAGCACTGCACTGGGGGCAATTGCAATTCCATTGTGGGAATCCACCGCCAGCGGCTGATCCAAGGACTTGTATTTTCAAAATAATTTCGCCTAAAAAAAAACCGCGTCAAGCGCGGAAATCATCAAATAATTTGAAAAGGTCTGTTGAGTTGCCTCAACAGACCACCGTCAAATTAACGGTTTGCAATGTACATGGTAATTTCGAAACCGAAACGCATGTCGCTTGCTGCAGGGGTTTGCCATTTCATGGTGAATCTCCTAATGAAAGCCGTAAATTACGGTAAATCGTGAACAGAGTCATTCCGAACACAAGTTGATATTATGCAAGGCGCAGGTGTTTTCAGACTCCATATTTCAAGGAATTTGCCCTCGTGAATTTCATGAGTCGCGCCTAGGGAAATCCCTAGTCGCCACCCATAGCAGTCTTCCAAACTTGACTTGCGCCTATATTCTGAGGATGTTGAATCAAACCCCCAGGGACTTATTTCCACCCATCACACCTTTTCAGCATGGGCTGCTTCCAGAGGAGGATGGTCACACAATTTATTTTGAAGAGTGCGGAAATCCCCAAGGTGTTCCTGTTATTTTTCTGCATGGTGGGCCTGGCAGCGGCTGCAGTCCAAAACACCGCCAATTTTTTGATCCCAAAATCTGCCGAGCTGTCCTGTTCGATCAACGAGGGTGCGGTCGCAGCGCTGCTGAGCAGCTTTTATTCAAAAACGACACCGCGCATTTGATTCATGACATGGAGCGATTGCGCAAACAATTGAATATTGACAAATGGTTGGTGGTAGGAGGTTCATGGGGAGGCGGCCTTGCCTTGGCGTATGCCTGCCAACACCCTGAGGCGTTCAGTGGGGCCGTTCTTAGAAATACCTTTCTTTGCAGACACAGCGACTTGAAATGGTTTTTTCAAGATGCCCAACAATTCATGCCTGATGCTTGGGAAAAGCTGGTCGAACATATTCCCGACAAATTTCACAACAATATTTGCCAGTACCTTTGCGCTCATATTTTGGAGGCCGACAAGCAAACCGCGCTTAAGTTGGCACAGTCTTGGAACACTTGGGAAAATGCCTTGTTGCAACGCAGTTTTGCAGGTGCACCCGCCTCGCAATCAAGCCCACAAGATGCAGATAAGTTGATAGACAAATACAAAATTCAAAGTCACTATCTTCAAAATCTTTGCTTCTTTCCTGAAGAGGGTTTGTTACCTCATCTGAGCAGTTTTCAAAATACACAAATCGACCTTTTACAGGGCCGACTGGATTGGGTGTGCAGGCCGGAATCTAGCTGGGATATTCACCACAAAATCCCCCACAGTCGGCTGCAATGGGTCGAGCAAGCTGGGCACGGGATTTTTGAAACGCCTATGGTTGACTGCATGGTCAGCACCATCCATTCCTGTGTCGCCTCGCTGCAAAAAACCAAATCCAATTGATTTTTATTGCACATGGCTACGCTTAATTTGATGCTGGTTGACGACCATTTGCTGGTGCGAGCGGGGTTTAAACGTTTGCTCATGACGTATGACCATATTGCCGTGGTCGCCGAAGCATCGAGCGGGGAAGAAGCTTTGAATTTGTACAAACTTCATCAACCCGATATTGTTATCTTAGAGATTGATATTCCAGGCATGGGCGGCATTGAAACGATCAAGCGGTTTTTGGACAAATACCCCAAGGCCAAAATCATCGTCCTCACGGCACACGAAGAATTCATTTACCTCAAACGTGCCTTGGCTTTTGGTGCATTAGGCTATTTGTCCAAAAAATCTGCACACCAGACTTTGCATGATGCGGTCAAAACCGTAGCTCAGAAAAAACGTTTTGTTGAACCCGATTTATCGCAGAAGTTATTTCTCAGCGAACTCGATGGCGGCATTGATCCGCTGGAAGAACTTTCAGCCAGAGAGTTTGGTGTTTTCTTGCAATTTGCAAAAGGACTGTCCTCGCCACTTGTGGCCGAAAGACTCAACTTATCTGAATCAACAGTTTCTACGCATTTGTACAGCATCAAGCAAAAGCTTCAACTGGGGAATCAGTCTGAACTTATTTTGCTGGCCCATCGCTTGGGCTTAATTCATTCAAGTGAATCTTGACTTTGCGTTCTCTGCGGGTATGGATGCCCTAGTCCGTTATCATGCGCCCTCTTCTCACAAGGCAATTTCAATTGAAGTCTTTTTTCCAGAGCCTGAAAAATAAAAATCCCCATTGGGAAGTTGAGCCATTGTGGTTTGAGTGGCTGGTATTGGTCGGTTTGTTTGTGTTCGCCACTTGGTTGCTGGGCATTCAAGGTGTGTGGCATTTACTTCTAAGTTCCGACCCCACGGGTATCACTCTGATCATCATTATTGTTTTCAGTGTCGCCACTTTGTGGTGTGGCGTGCGGTCGCGTGAATTAGCACACCAAAGAGATTTGCTGTCCTTGGCCAGCGCTTCAGGTGTGGAGTTCATGGTGCAAGCCGAGGGCTGGGCGGGTGAATATTGGAACGCTTTGGCATTAAACCCCCAAGACAGCGGCGCTCCTCTGGACTTATTGATGGAGCACACCCATGGCTCGCATTCCACTGCTTGGTGGGTCAATGGCGTTCAACTCAAGCTGGGCTTGCTTGGCAAAGTGATTGGCTTTTCAGTGCTGGCCATGCAAATTGGACAAATTCAAAGCTTTGACCCATCGCAAGCCCAAGACCTTCTTCGCAACCTCACCTCCGGCTTGGGCGTGGCGCTGCTGACCACCATGGTGGGCTTGGTTGGCAATATTTTGTTGGGCTTGCAACTCACCCGCATGGACCGCTTTGCCGATGATTTGGTGGCGCAAGCGCAGCGCCACGGCATGCGTATACCGCGCTAAGAACAGCCGTTTTATGCGCAAGCTCCGACACTCTCGCGAACCTGAGGTCGACCCTTTTTACGACATGTTGTTCAACATGCTCATCGCGTTTGTGTTTTGTTTCATCATTGCTTTATTGGCGATGAATCCCAAGGCTTTGAAGTCAGGTGACATACCTGCCAAAGCCGAATTCATCATCACACTGTCGTGGCCTGACTTGAACCCCAATGATTTGGATTTATGGGTGCAAGGCCCGTCGGGCGAGAGCGTTTGGTTTCGCAACCGCGAAGCTGACCTGATGCACCTAGACCGCGACGACCGCGGTAACTCCAACAACACCATCATGGTCAATGGGAATAAAGTGATCAACCCTTTGCGCCAAGAGGTGGTGACGATTCGCAGCATCGTGCCGGGCGAGTACGTGGTCAATGCCCACTACTATGAAACCAAGGAAATTGACCGTAATGACCCGAAAACCGGCCAACCGGTAGAAGCCACGTTGTCGGTGATCAAGGTCAACCCCAAAGCCGAAGTTGTTTACTATGGTCAAGCCACGCTGGAGAGCCGTGGCAAAGAGGTCACCATCACTCGCTTTACAGTCACGCCCAATGGCGGTGTCGATAACGTCAACACCATCCCCAAAATTCTTGTGAAGTCCTTTTAATATGTCGCTTACCTTTATTCTTGTCTTCGTCATTTTTGCTTTTTTACTGGCATTGGCCTTGGTCTATTCGCGCTGGCCACGTTGGCTTAAAGGCTTGCTGGCCATTGGCGTGACAGGGTTTTATTTCTTTGGTTTCGCCAGTGTGCATTCCTTGTTGGGTTTGCCCAGCACAGACGCTTTACCCCCTCGCTTTGTGATGATTGCCGCCATTGTGGATGAGCCGCGTGGCAAATTCCCAGGCGCTTTGTACATGTGGGTCACCCCCATCGAAGAGGGCAAGAGCGCGATGAACCCAAGGGCCTACCAACTTCCCTATACCCGCGTCCTCCATGAGCAAATTGCAGACGGCATGAAAAAAGGTCGTGAAGGTGTGCCTCAGATGGGCACCGCTGAGGCTAAAGCCGGCAACGGCAAAGGTCCTACCTGGCTCAACCCTGGGACCGATGAACAAGAGGTGAAGATTTTGGATTTGCCCACACCTCAAGTGCCTGAGAAATAACCATGCGCCGCCTCATCCTTGCTGCTTGCAGCCTGCTTTTCCTCACGGCTTGTGACAAGCCTGCCAATGACAACCCCTTGTTTCCGCTGGGTGCAGGCAAGCGTTGGACCTATGAAGTTGAAACGGTGTACGACAACCCCGAGGGAAAAACGGTCAAGCAAAAAATGGAATTTCATAACTTGGGCAGTGCTTCCTTGGCTGACGGTTCTACCGCTTGGCTTCGGCGCAGCAGCAATGGCCATGAATACTGGTTTTTAATCACTGACAAGGGTGTGGGCCGAGTTGCAATGAAGTCACCGTTGCAAGAGCAAGCGGTGATGGATGAAGAACCTCGGCAAGTTCTACCCAGCACCCCGACTGTGGGTGCCCAATGGAAGCACAACACCCTGCCTTATTTTTTACGTCGACGCAATGAAACACCTGCAGAATTTCGCTATATTGATAAGTACAAAAGCGTACCTATGAATTATGTTGTTGCCGCCAAGGATGTCTCGCTGGACACGCCAGCAGGGCGCTTTGAGCAATGTGTGCGTGTTGACGGGCAAATGGAGTTGATGCTGTGGCATGACGATACCCGTACCTATAAACCAACCCCCCTGCTGACCAGGGAGTGGTATTGCCCAGGCGTCGGTTTGGCGCAGTTCGAACGCGATGAGCCCACCACAGCCCAATTTTTCCAAGGTGGTCAAATGCGCATGCGATTGCTCGATTTCACCCCTTAACTTAGCCAAAACTTACTTGTAACTTTGGGGTAACTTACATCTGTATGTCAGGTGTGTTTCTTTTTGAGAAATTCAGCGGTCTTGAATGTCCCTACTAGGGTTATTGCTAGGGCGAGTCTTATATATGTCTTTCAAAATGTATGGGTTAGTGTTTTTTTCCCGTAGTTCTTTATTTAACCCTGAAGGAACCTGTATGAAACTGTTAGTTAAATCAGTCGCGTTGGCTGCCGCCTTGGGCGCTGCAACGTTTGCCAGCGCGCAAAGCTGGCCCACCTATGGTGGTGACACCGGCAACACACGTTATAGCGAAGGTACACAAGTTACCCCAGCCAACGTGAACAAACTGTCGGTCAAATGGGCGCTGCAACTCGGCTCCAACCGTTCACAAGAATCGTCCCCCATTTTGGTTGGTGACACTTTGTATGTGACATCTTCTTTCGGCCCCAAAAACGTTTTTGCTGTGAATGCAAAAACCGGTGATGTCCGCTGGAAGTGGTCTCCCGAAATGCCAAAAGCAATTGACCAGTACGCTTGCTGCGACGTGAACAACCGTGGCGCCGCTTACAACGATGGCAAACTTTTCATCGGTCGCCTTGACGCGCAAGTGTCTGCTTTGGACTCTAAAACAGGTAAAGAACTTTGGACCACCAAAGTTTATGACTACACCGCAGGTGCAGTGATCACTTCCCCACCCACCATCGCTAAAAACCTGGTTATCACCGGTTACGGCGGCGGCGAGTACGGCGTTCGTGGCGCTTTGGTTGCTCTGGACCAAGGTACCGGCAAAGAAGTGTGGCGCACCCACACCGTGCCAGTTGGCAACGAAAAAAATGCTGACACCTGGAAGGGTGACTCTGGCAAAACAGGCGGCGGCGCTGCTTGGAACGTCGGTTCCTACGATCCCAAGTTGAACTTGGTTTACTACGGCACCAGCAATCCTTCACCTTGGTCTGCTTCTGTTCGTGGCAATGACACCTCTGACATTGGCAAGTTCTCCAACTTGTACACCGCCTCAGTGGTTGCTTTGAACCCTGACACTGGCAACATCGTTTGGCACTACCAGTTCACACCCCATGACGCATGGGACTATGACGGCGTGAACGAACTCGTGTTTGCTGACCTGCCTGTTGACGGCAAAAAAGTGCCTGTCATCATGCAAGCTAACCGTAACGGCTTCTTCTACGTGATCGACCGTGCCAACGGTAAGTTGATCTCTGCCAAGCAGTTCGTGAACGGCGTGAACTGGGCTACTGGCGTTGACCTGAAAACAGGTTCACCCATCGAAACAGCTGGCAACGTGAAGCGTCCCCAGTTGAAAAAATGGGCCAAAGACATTTGCCCCAATTTGTTGGGCGGCAAAAACTGGATGCCCATGTCCTACAACCCCAACACCGGCTTGGTCTACATCCCCACACTTAACCTGTGTATGGACCTCGAAGGCATTCAAGAAGAGTACAAACGCGGCCAGTTCTATTTGGGCGTGAACTTTGACCTCGGCAAAATGGGCCCAGGCGGCCACGGCGGCGGTTTGAAAGCTTGGGACCCCGTTAAGCAAAAAGAAGTTTGGTTCAACAAAGACGAACTGCCTTGGGCAGGCGGCACCATGACCACCAAAACTGGTCTGGTCTTCGCTGGTGACCTCAAAGGTACCTTCCGTGCATACGACGCTAAGAACGGCAAAGAACTGTGGAAATTCGCCACAGGTTCTGGCATCTCTGCTGCGCCTATCTCCTACACCTTAGACGGCAAGCAGTACATCGCCGTGGTGTCAGGCCGCACACAATCCATCCCCGCCTTCTTGGGCGCGATTGGTGAAAAAATGGTTGCTGCCAGCCCTGAAGGCGGCACCTTGTTTGTGTTTTCTTTGAACTGATCGCATCTGTGATCTAGACGCCGCCCTTCGGGGCGGTGTCTGTTTCTAAAGAGGGTTTACTTCGAAAGCACTGTGAACCAACAGTTTTTTCAAAGTGTCAACTTTTTTTACGGAGATTTTTCATGTTCAAGCTGAGTTTCAGTTCCACACGTTCGCGATTGTCAACAGTTGCATTTGTGATGGCAGCAATCGGTTCATCGGCATTTGCTGCTGAACCTTTGCGCGTGTGTTCTGACCCTGACAACCTGCCCTTTAGCAAATCTGAAGGCCCCGATAAAGGTTTGTACATTGATTTGGCTGAAATGGTGGGCAAACAACTGGGCACCACGGTGGAATACGTGTGGTGGCTGTCCTTCAACCAGCGCCGTGCTTTGCGCAACACCATGGAAGGTTGTGACGCTTACTTTGCTTTGCCTGCTGACGCTGCCTACCGTGTCAAAGGCGTTGAGAAGAGCAATGCATTTTTGAGTGTGAGCTACGCCATCGTGGCACCGGCTGGCCAAACCTTCACAGGCTTGGCTGACCTCAAAGGCAAGCGTGTCGGCGTCATGTACGGTTCGCCTCCCCAAATTTTGTTGGCCACGCGTGAAGGCTATACATGGAACACTTTCCGCACCCATGAGCAAATGTTTGAAGCCCTTGAAAAAGGTGAAGTCGATTTAGCCTTGATGTGGGGTCCCAGCGCTGGCTTTGACAACCTCAAGTTGTTCAATAG